>NZ_BAAFGR010000186.1:0-13547 GCF_041154655.1 Nocardia sp. JMUB6875 | reverse complement strand
ACCGAGGACGATCCCGACGACCATCGCGCCCTGCCGAGCCTCGAGGCGTTGCGCCTGAAATCCGAACGCGCGCGCGAATATCTGGCCGGACTGGTCGCGGCCACCACCGTGGTCGTGGTGGCCGGCGCGGTCACCGCCGTGGACCCGACCTCCGACAGCCCGTACTGGCCGGGCTTGGCGTTCGCGCTGGTGTGCGCGGTGGTGCTGATGTTCCGCAGCCGCACCTACGCCGGAGCCGAGCAGGCGGTAGTGCTCATCGCGGGCGGTACGGCCATCGTGCTGCTGGTGCTCATCGGCGCGGCCCTCACCCAGCGTCAACCGCTCACCATTTTCGGTGTGGCCCTGCTGCTTTTCGCGGCGGCACTGGTGCTGGGCATTCTGGTGCCCCGTCAGCAGGCGACGCCGCCCATGCGGCGCGCGGTGGAGCTGCTCGAATACGCCTTCGTGGCGGCCGTTGTGCCACTGGCGTTCTGGGTGACCGACCTGTACACGCTCGTGCGCGGACTGTGACCGAGTGGGCACCAAGGGCTTTCATGCCGCGGCAGCGACACTTACGCTGGCGCTGAGCGTTTCGTTCGGAATCGGGTCCGCGCCCGGTATCGCCTACGCCGACAGACCGCCGCCCATCGACTCGGGCCTGCTACCGCCCGGCGGTCCGGCCGTGCCGCCGACCGAGACCGAGCATCCGGCGAACTCGCCCTGCTTCAGCACCCAGTCGGGCGGTGAGGGGCCGACGATTCCCGTCACCCAGCGCACCCTGGATCTGCCCGATGCGTGGCAATTCTCGCGTGGTGCAGGGCAATTGGTGGCCGTCATCGACACCGGGGTATCCCCTCACCCCCGCCTCCCGGGCCTCATCCCCGGCGGCGATTACGTGGCCGCGGGCGGAGACGGCACCGAGGACTGCGATGCGCACGGCACCATCGTGGCGGGCCTGATCGCGGCCACCCAGGTAGAGGGTCAGGGGTTCGCCGGGGTGGCTCCCGAGGCGCGGATCATGACCATCCGCCAGACCAGCGCGCTGTATCAGACCAAGGGCGCGGGCAAGGAGAAAGGCCCCGACGATATGCCCGACGGCTACGGCAAGATCTCCGCGCTGGCCTCGGCCGTGCGGCGGGCCGCCGACGCGGGCGCGCGGGTCATAAATATCTCGCTCGTCGCCTGTCCCACCAGCGAACCCACCAGCGCCGAGATGGGTGCGCTGGGCGCGGCCGTGCAGTACGCGGCCGAGGCCAAGGACGCCGTGATCGTGGCCTCGGCGGGCAATACCGACACCTGCAAGGCGAGCAATCCGGGCCTGGATCCCTTGCACCCCATCGCCGATCCGTGGGATCACGTCACCTCGTATGTGGTCCCGGCCTGGTGGGACACCTACGTGCTGTCGGTCGGGTCGGTGGACGCGTTCGGCCAGCCCTCCAAGTTCACCGTCCCCGGACCGTGGGTGGGTGTGGCCGCGCCGGGCGAGAACGTCATCTCGCTGGACCCGCGCAGCACTGGGCTGACCACCGCGAAGGTCACCAATCAGGGTCAGGTGATCCCTTACAGCGGAACGAGTTTCGCCGCGCCGCAGGTATCGGGCGTGGCCGCACTGGTCCGCTCACGATTCCCCGATATGCGCGCCGCCGACGTCATCAAACGCATCGAGGCCACCGCTCACGCGCCGGGCGAGGGCTGGAACCCCTATATCGGTTACGGCACAGTCGATCCCGTCGCCGCCCTGAGCGACGAGGTGCGAAACGAGCTGCCGCCCAAGCTCCCCGCCGGACCGCGCGATCAACAATTGCCACTACCGAAACCCGCTCCCCCGGCCGACAACACCCCGCGCAATGTGGCTTTGATCGGCACGGGCGTCGTGGCCCTGCTATTGGTTCTCGGTTTCCTCGCCTCGTTCCCCCTGCGCCGCCGCTTCGGCGTTCATGACGAAGACTGATAAGGGTCAGTTCGCGCTGGGCGCTTGGGTTTTCACCGGTTCCTTGGCCGGGCTCGGATCCGGTGCCACGCCGTCGTGCGCGACCATGGCGGCCTCACGGCTGAGCGTCGGTCCCGGCGCGAGCAAGCCGAGAATCGGCCAGGGCGCGGGTTCGGGCCGCACCTTCTCCGGGTCCATGCCCAGTGCCTTCGCGGCGTCCAGATTCTTGATCCCGAACCGGACCCCGTAGTCGGACACGAAGAACAGGCTGTCGTGGCGCTGACTGTCCGGCTCGATACCGGTCGACTGCACATACGCGCCCGCACCCGGCTTCATGTAGAAGCTGTCCACATTCGGCCCGCTGCCATCGGCCTGAGCGAGGGGAACCAGCTTGGCGCGGTCGGGAATCGGCACCGCATGCCCGGTGAGCACGGTCAGCTCCGCGTGCTTGCTGCCGTCGGAGGAGTCGGCCGAGTTCAACGGCTTCCAGGACAAGCAGTCGATGGGCTGATCCTTGCCGTCCACCAGCGTCGGTGCCTCGTCCGGATACTTCGACACCTGTAGCGCCGACGACACCGGCGCTCCGGTCCGGTCGGCCTGCGCGATGTGATCGTCGGCCGCCGCGGACCGGTACGCATTGCGGATGATATCGGCGGTCAGGGCCGACACCGGCTGCAGCCCGTCGGCGAGCACCACGTAGTACTTGCTGTCCGTCCGCACCTGCACCACATCGCCGATGCGATGGTCGCCGATCGGGTAACCCGGTGCGGCCCCGGCGTTCTCGATGCGCGGCGCCACCAGCGGCAGCACCTCGGGAATCGCATTGAGCAGGCCCTCGCTGATCGGCCGCGGCGTCTGGCCGCGCAGATCGAGGGCGTCCACGACGGCGCGATCGTTCAGATCGATCTGGGCGCGCTCATTGTCGTAGACCAGATAGGTGTGCTCCCGGCTCTGCACCAGCAACGCCTTGCCGGGCCCCATCGCAGATGCGTTGTCCGCCAACGTCAGATCCCCGGCCAGCACCGAGGTGGTGAGATTGCGGCTGCCGTCATTGGACAGCGCGTCGCACACCGTCCAGGTGCGGCCGTCACCGCCGGTGAAGTTCAATGATGTCGGCGCACCCGGAATGCCGATCAGCTGCCCGCGCGGCTTCTTGGCCAGCTCGGACTCCTTGACGGTCGCGGGCTTGGCGGCGTCCCCGGCGGCCAGCCGCGCCGAGGCGATGTTCAACGCCGGGTGCACGACACCGTCGAGTACCACGTAGACCGCGCCGGTGTCCTTGCCGATGAGGATCTTGTTGGACCCGATCTTGTCCTGCGGCCGCAGCAGAGCCAACACCCCGCAACCCGCCAGCGCGACACACGCGAGGATGAGTCCGGCGGTGAACGCGCGGGACTGGGAGCGCATGGGATCGTGCAGCATTCGCACGTCCCTGCGGACCAGGGCGTGCTCCATGCGACGGACCAGGAAGCGGTAGCCGCTCACCTGCCATCGGGTCGTGGGTTTCGAAGGCATACAACTCCCGGAAGGTCGTTGCTTTCGCCGAACACAGTACAGTTACCAGGACCTTCATTCGCGCGCGGCCACTCCCGAGGGGCCGCTTTCGGGGAGCCGGGGACGACGATGACGACCGATTCCGGGGAGACGGCGGGGCGGCCGTTGCTCGGCCGGATCTCCTTCGCCAACCTGGTCTGGGCCCAGGTCGCCGGACTGGTCGTTCTGATCCTGGCCGTGAGGTGCGGATTGATCTGGTGGGGTGCGCTCGCCCTCGGCATAGTGGTCGGTCTGATCCTTCTGTTACCGCTTGGCAAACGCACCGTGTCGGACTGGATCGCCACCCGCGGCCGGTTCCGGGCGCGCCGCGGCCATCCGCCCGCCGACATCATCGACTTCCGCGCCTCCGACGGCCGCTCGCTCGGGCTCTACCGGGACGGCAGCCGCGTGGTCGCCGTCGTCGAGGTGCTGGCCCCCAAGGGCGGACTGACCCGGCTCGGCCGCGCCACCGTGCAGTCCGCGCACCTGCTGCCGCTGCCCGAACTCGCGAAAAGCCTGAGCCAGCACGACATTCTGCTGTCCGGCATCGATATCGTCTCGCACGGCTACCGCAGCCGCTCCGGCACGCCCGCGGGCGCGATCTACGAATCGCTGCTGGGCCCGCTGCCCGCCACCGCGCACCGCACGGTCTGGCTGGCCATCGCCTTCGACCCGATCACCTGCCCCGAGGCCGCGGCCCGGCGCGGCGGCGGGCTCGCGGGCGCGTGCCGGGCGGTCACCATCGCCACCCAGCGCATCGTGCGCACCCTCGAGGACGGCGACTGCTCGGCCCGGCTGCTCACCGCGCCCGAGATCCGGCAGGCCGCCCTGCAGGTCACCGCGGGCGTGGATCCCGGTGAGCTGACCCAGCACTGGCGCTACGCCGAACTCGGCAACAGCGTGAACATCGGCGCGGCCGTGGATCCCCACGAGCTGGCATCCGACCTGCTGTCCCAGCTGTGGGTGCCCGCCTCGCGTGGTACCACCGTGGCGGTGCGGCTGCGGCCGGGCCGCGATGCCGAGACCGTGCGCATCGGCGCGGCCTGGCGGCTCACCGCCCGCGAGCTGCCCGAGGAGCCGGTGCAGCAGCACATGATCTCCATGAACGGCCGCCACCGCGAGGGGCTGCTCGCGCATCTGCCGTTCGCGGTGCCCGGCCTGGACGACACCGTCCCCACCGAGGTCCGTGAGATCGCCGACATCGAGGCCCTGCAGCTGCCGTCGGCGGGCTGCGGGCAGCTGCTCGGCTCCGACGAGGACGGCAACGGCGTCGCGATCCGCCTTGTCGGCCAGGGTATTTCGAGCGTGTACGTGGCGGGCGAGCTCTATCTGGCGCAGCAGCTGATCTTCCGCGCGCTGGCCGTCGGCGAACGCATCCTGATCCGCACCGACCGGCCCCACGCCTGGCATCAGCTGGTCACCACCATCGGCAATCCGGAACGGCTCACCATCGCGGCCGAAACCCACCAGCCCGACACCGATTTCACCGCCACCGTCGTCGACGGCGTCCTCGCACCCGCCCCGCACGCCGGTGTCACCACCGTCTATCTCACCGGCGACCCACTCGGCTGGCCAGCCGCCAAACCGGACCTGTCCATCCACCAGCCCGGCGCCGCCGGTAATCGAATCATCCTGCGCACCGGCACAACCGAGGTCCCCCTGACCCTCGTCTCCATCCCCCGCGAGTCCACCTACATCGGAAACCCGCGGGCCGCGGCCGCCTTCGCGCGCTGACCCACCGTCATTCCCGCGTCGTCAGCTCCCGGGATACGGGTTCGCGGTCCTGGCCGTGCGCAGAGCCGTTGCCCACCAGGCGAGTTGGCGCAGCAGGCGCTCGGCCGCGTCGATGGCCGCGCCGTCCTGGGTGTTGCCGTCGGCGTCGAACTTGCGCTTGGCCTCGTGGAAGCTGACGGTCTCGCGGACCGAGACCATGTGGATCTCGGCGACCACCTGACGCAGCTGCTCGACCGCGCGCAGGCCGCCGGACAGGCCGCCGTAGCTGACGAATCCGATTGGCTTGCCGCGCCATTCCCGCTTGACGCTGTCGAGGGCGGTCTTGAGTGAGGCCGGGTAGCCGTGGTTGTACTCGGAGGTGACCGCCACGAAGGCGTCGGCCGCAGCGATCCGCTGCTGGAAGGCCCGCACCTCCTCGTTCTCGGTCAGATCCGTCGGCAGCGGCGTGTCGATCAGGTCGATGACGCCGACCTCGAACTCCCCGTCGGCGCGCGCCTGCTTCAGGAACCAGTCGGCGACCACCGGCGCGAACCGCTTGGGCCGCACACTGGCGACAATGACCTCGAGCCGCAGCGGAGTGTCCATGCCGCGAGCCTAGTGGGCGCCGTCGTCCTCAACCCCGCCCGATGCCGCGCGCGGCGTAGTCGGCGAGGCCCTGCGCGGGTGGCGTCCGGGCGCTGAAATCCAGGGCGTGCCGAGCACGTTCGGGGTTGGCGACCACATGCCGGATGTCGGTGACCCGGCACTGCCCGGTCACCACCGGCGACGGCCCGTCCACCGCCTTGGCCATCGTGGAGGCCACCTCCCACAGCGTGAGCGGCCGCCCCGATGCGATGTTCAACGGCAGGAAGCCGGGCGCCGGGCGCTCCACCGCCGCCACCGTCGCGACCGCCGCATCCCGCACATGCACGAAATCCCGGACCTGACCGCCGTCTTCGAAGATCCGCGGCGGACGTCCGGCCAGCAGTTCGGCTCGGAAGCGTGCCGCCACCCCGGCGTCCGCGGACCGCACGCGCCGCCCGTCCGCCACGGGCTCGCCGTACAGGTGGTGATACCGCAGCACCGCGGCCGCCGAACCGGTGGTCGCCACCCACGCCAGCGCGTAATGCTCCTGCGCGACCTTGCTTGCCGCATAAGCGCTTCGGGGCCGCAGCGGCGCGTCCTCCCCCATCGGCTCCCAGGTCAGCACATCCCCCGACCGCAACTCCCGATGATCGAACATTCCCCGATCCAGATCCCGTCGCCGCCGCAACCCCGGATAGATGATCCCGCCCCGAGCACCCCGGTACCGCCCCTCGCCGTAGACCGCCACGGAGGACCCGAGCACCAGCCGCCGCACGCCGGCGCGTTCCATAGCCGTCAGCAGAATGGCCGTCCCCGCGTCATTGTGCGAGGCGTACAGCGCGGCCCACCGCATCCCCTCCACGCCGATCCGGTCCGCCGCGGTCCGGTCGCCACCGAGCGGTGCCCGAACACAGGGACCGGCCCCGCGGCCGGGGTCCTCGCGGCGCCCGGGCCGCCCGCCGCTGTGGTCGGCGCGCACGGCGGCGTCCCCGCCCCGGCCTCCGCGCGCCGCCTCGTCGGCCGCGGCTCGCGTGGCGGGGTCGTCCGTGGTGGATCCACGCTGCCCGTCGCCCTGCACCCGGGCCGCCGACCGACCGTGATGCAGGCGCGTAACTTCTTGCTGAGCACCGGAGTTGGGCGCGGCGGGCGGCACGATCTCGAGCGGGTCGCGCAATTGCGGCAGCGGTACCACGGCGGCCAGATGGCAGACCACGTCCACGCCGTCGAGCAGCGAGTCCAGGGCGTCGCCGTCGCGGATATCGCCGCGGATAACGCCCTCGGGCGCAATGGCATTCACGCCGTGCACGGTGTCGAGCAGGGCGTCGATGGGAACGACCTCGTGCCCCGCCGCCAGCAGGGCGCGGTGGACGTGGGAGCCCAGATAACCGGCCGCGCCGGTCAGCAGGACGCGCAGGGTGTCGGAACCACCACCCGCATTCATGGCTCCAGCCTATGCGACCGGCCGCTACCCCGCCTCCCCGCACCTTTCGATGGGCGGGGAGGCGGCGCAGCTCAGGGCAGTTCGACGGGCGTCAGGGCAGTTCGAACGGCAACTGCACGCCGGTGCCGGTGAGGACGCGGCACTTGTCGCAGGTGTCGTCGCCCTCGACGGCGGCGACGGCGCGGCGCACCAGGGCCTTGAACGGCACCAGGTTGCGCTCGAATTCGGCGAAGACGGCGGCGGCGCTGACGCCCTCACCGGACTCCAGCCCGGCGTCCAGGTCGGTGACGAGAGCGATTGCGGAGTAGCACATTTCGAGCTCGCGGGCGAGCACAGCCTCCGGGTGCCCGGTCATATTGACCAGCTCCCAGCCCTGTCCGGCGAACCAGCGGCTCTCGGCGCGGGTGGAGAAGCGCGGGCCCTCCACCACGACCATGGTGCCGTAGTCGTGTGAGGGCAGCTCGTCGCCGACGGAAGCGATTGCGGCCGAACGCAGCTCGTCGCAGTACGGGTCGGCGAAGGAGACGTGCACGCCGCCGGTGTCGAAGAAGGTCTGGGCGCGGCCCGAGGTGCGATCCACCAGCTGGTCCGGCACGGCCACGGTGCCCGGGCCCCAGTCGGCGCGCAGGCTGCCGACGGCACACGGGCCGAAGATGCGGCGCACGCCGAGCGAGCGCAGCGCCCACATATTGGCGCGGTAGGGCACGGTGTGCGGGGAGAACTCGTGCTTGCGGCCGTGCCGGGGCAGGAACGCCACCGAGCGCCCCTCCACCTGGCCGATGGTGATGGGGGCGCTGGGCGCGCCATAGGGGGTCTCGACCTCGACCGTGACGGCGTCATCACCGAAGAAGTCGTAGAACCCGCTGCCTCCGATGATGGCGAGCGATGCCCGTGGATCCGAACTCATGGCACGATTCTTGCGCATGCGGGCATGAGTGGTGGTACCAGGGCAAACCATGTACCCTAGGGGGGTATTAATGCCCGGGAGTGAGGACAGCGCAGGTGACCACCGACAAGACCGCCACCGCAGAGACCACCGCCGACGAGTCCTGCCACGACCACGCCACCCACGGCTACATCACCGCCAAGGACGACTACCTCAAGCGGCTGCGCCGCATCGAGGGCCAGGCCCGCGGCCTGCAGCGCATGGTCGAAGAAGAGAAATACTGCATCGACATCCTGACCCAGGTCTCCGCCATGACCAAGGCCCTCCAGGCCGTCGCCATGGGCCTCCTCGAAGACCACATCAGCCACTGCGTCGTCGACGCGGCCGTCGCCGGCGGCCCCGAGGCCGAAGCCAAGATCAAGGAAGCCACCGACGCCATCGCCCGCCTAGTGCGCAGCTGACAACTCTCGTAACTCTCAGGGGCTTCCCCTGAAAGCCCTTTGAAAGAGCCAGCCCTCAGCAGGCGGCGGTGCCGTCGGGGTAGGCGCCGAGGGTCATGGGGAGGGCCCAGCGGTCGGGGCCGGCTTGCCAGCCGGAGACGGCGCGGCGGGAGCCGCGGCGGGTGGGGACTCGGTCTTTGCGGTCGCGCGTGGCGCGGGGGGATTCGCATTGGGGGGTTTCGGCGGTCGAGGCGCCGATTTCCAGGTCGGCGCAGAGGATTCCGTCTTCGCCTTCGGCCAGGGCCGTCACCACTTCGGTGCCGTCGGCGCCGTAGATGCGGGTGCGGCCGGTGCGGCCGACGGTGCGGGGGCGGGGCATGCCGCCCCAGGCGGCTTCGCCGACGACGGCGGTGGGGGCCAGCACGAAGGCGCCGACCTCGAGGGCGTACATGCGGCTGACGGTGGTGCTCGAATCCGGGCCGGGCGCATCGCCATTGGGGTTGGCGGGCCAGGCGGCCACGTGGATCTGCTCCTCGTCGGCGCGCAGCGCGCGGGTGAGCAGCGGGCGCTGGTTCTCCTGTCCGGAGAGCGCGCCGTACTTGCCGATCGGGGTGTGGTGCACGGCGGGCAGATTGGGTGTCCCGGATGCGAATATCTTGCGTTCCACGCTGTTCAGCCCGGCTTTGCGGCGTACCGACAGCAACTCGCCGGAATCGTCGATCACGGCCTGCGACAGATAGATTCGCCGATCCTGCCGTTCACCGAATCCGAGCACGACGTGAATGCCGTTCGCGGCGGCGGCATCGGTGATCGCACGCATTTCCGCGCCATCCCGCGTCATCGAATTCTCGCGGCAGCGGGTCGAATACTCGACATTCCACTGATTGGTATCGATCCAGCGCCACCACGGATATCCCGGTAGAAACGCTTCCGGGAATGCGACCAGCCGAGCACCCCGCGTCGCTGCTGCTTCGATCAGTTCGACGACCTGTTCGACACCATCGGACAGCCGCAGCCAGCTGGGTTCGGCCTGGACGGCGGCGACTCGCACCGTAATCCTCATCGCTTTTCCCTCATGGCACGTGATGCTTGCCAAGAGTTTCGGGTCAAACAATGGCGATGGGTGCCTAACAACCGACTGATCATGCCAAGGCGCGAAAAGCCCCCGGAGTCGTTCCCATTTCCAGACGGAAGCTTCGGTAGAAACTACGCTCCGTGAGGAATCCCGCCGCTTTCGCCACCGCGGATAGCGGCAACTGTGGCGCATTCCGGAGCAGATCGCAAGCACGTTCGATTCGCATGCGCCGCAACACCGTTCCGGGCCCGCCCTCGAACTCGCTGAACACCCGGTAGAGAGTACGCCGCGACATCCGGCAGCCTTCGGCGATTCGATCGACTCCGAGATCCGGATCGGAACAGTTGGCGCGCATGAAAGTCAGCACCCGTTGCCGATTCAACGCGTCCGCGGATTGATCGTGCGGGGTGCGCCCCGCCGCGGCGACGACCGCGGCGGCCAGCAAATCCATTCCCGGCTCGGCCAGCAGTGTCGCGGCGGCCGGATCGGTGCGCTGCAATCCCGCGACGCCCCGGAAGAATTGCGCCACGATTCCCGGCGCGGTCGCACCGGAAAAGACGGTGGCCGTGGGAACTTCGGGATCGGTAATGCCGTAGTGCTCGCGCAAGCGGCTCAACGGCACCTGCACGACGACCTGCTCCCAGTCGTCGCGCAGATCCCACTGATAGGGCCGAGTCGTGTCGTAGAAGACGATGGAACCCGGATGCACGTCGGCCACTCGGCCGTCCTGTCGCAGGAGTCCGTGTCCCGAAAGCGGAATACTCGCGATGAGATACTCGTCGTTCGTGCGCGCTATCAAACGATCGGTGCGCCGGACGAACTGCGTCGATGATCCGACGACGGTCAGATCGAGCTCGCCATATCGCGCGTGTTCGATAAACCCAACAAAACGATCGGTCGGTTTTGGTGAAACCGCCAATGGCACATACGCCTCGCTCACATGCGCTTCCCAGCGCTGGAATGCCTCGGCCGCCGACTGCTCCGGTCCGGACCTCACCTCGATCCGATTGACCGCTTGTGACGCTTCCACTCCCCGTCCCTCGATCACCAAAGGTCGGCCCAGGTACGGCCGAATACTCGGGAGAGTGTGTCAGATCGCGGGATATGGGGCCAATGCACCGAATAGGTATCGGGCACTTCCTCTCTGGATATCCGGCTTTCGCTAGGCGGCGGACTCGAAACTCAGGTCCAGCTCCAGATCCGCGTACAGCAAACCCTGTTCGTGCCCACTCAGCGGCAAGGCCAGTTCCTCCCCGCCCGGCGCGAAGATGCGCGCGTGCCCGCCCGGCCCGCGCACCAGCTGCTTGGCCGGCTCCGAACCGCGGCGGCTCTCACTGCCCGCCACATCCATCACCGAGCAGGCCGCGATCACGTTCAGCTGGCCGACCACCGCGTACCAGAGCGTGGCCGCATTGTTCACGCGCACACCCCAATCCACGTCCCGCGCCACGATGAAGCCCGGCCAGGACACCACGTGGATCTGCGCGCCCGTGCGTTCCAGCTCGCGCCGCGCCGGGAGATGCAACTGCTCGGAGCCGCCCTGCACCGCGATGCGGCCGATGCCGGTACGGAAGACCTGCGACTCGCCGGGCTCGCCGCAGCGGAAGATCTTGTGCTCCAGCGGCGTCAGCTCGGGCTTGCGACGGACTCCGAGCAGCACCCCTCGATCGTCGATGAGGCACTGCGACATGTAGAGCGCGCTGCCACAGCGTTCGCTGAAGCCGAGCAGCACATGGATGCGATGCCGGCGCGCGGCATCGGCGAGGCGACGGAACTCGGTGCGGCCCACCGTCATCGAGTTGGTGCGGTAGCGCGCGAAGAAGCCCTGACCCCAGCTCACCGAATCCAGCCACAGCCACCACGGGTAGCCGGGCAGGAACGTCTCGGGGAACGCCACCAGCTGGGCACCGCCCGCGGCCGCGTCCTCGATCAATTCGATGGCCTGTTGGACACCGGCACACAGATCCAGCCATCGCGGCTCGGCTTGGACGGCCGCGACTCGCACCTTCGTCGGCACCTCGGCTCCTTCGACGGATCGGATGATCTGTGCAATCACCCTTCGCCGAACGCGTGCCGCTTTCAGCGACATACCGTGCCGAGCTACCGACCGCGTGTGCCTGCGTCCAGGCGGGACCGGAATTGTCCGGGCGTCTCCCCGGTTTCCTGGCGAAATGCCCGGTAGAAATGCCGATCGGTGGCGAATCCGGAGGCCGCGGCAATCGCCGAGAGCGGCCGCGTCGGTTCGGCGCGCAGCAATCTGCGAGCATGCTCGACCCGCATCCGGCGCACCAGCGCGGCCGGGCCGCCGATGTCCTCGCACACCCGGTAGAGGGTGCGCCGCGACATCAGGCAGGCGTGCGCCACCTCGTCCACGGTGAGGTCCGGATCGGTGTAGCGCCGGCGCAGCACCGACAGCACCTGCTGGCGGGTGTAGAGCGAATCGGCCGGGGCGGGCGAGCTGTGCCCGGTGGCCAGCAGGACCGCCGAGGAGAGCATGGAGGTGACCTGCGATTCCAACAGGCTTGCCGCACGGTCGCTTTCATTGACCGGCAGCACCGCCAGGCCCCGGAAGAAGTCGGCCACCACGCCCATGGCGCCCGTGGTCGGCAGCGCCTTGGCGATGGGTAGCTCGTCGCGCGCCAGCCCGGCGTGCTCGAGCACCGCGGACATGGGGGTGCGCACGATGGTGGACACCGCGTTCTCGGTGGTGCGACTCTCGATCGGCCGGGCGCTGTCGTAGAAGGCGATGGTCCCGGCCCCGCCCTCGGTGATCCGGCCGTTCTGCTCGGTCCAGTTCGCGCCCTCGACAACAATGTTCACCAGCAGGAAGTCGGCGCTGGCCTGTTCGAGCTGCCGCCTGGTGCGGACCACGCGCTGGGCGCTGGAGGTCATCAGGGCCAGGCTGGAACGGTCGAACTGGGTGTAGCGGACCTTCCCGTGCCAGGGGCCCTTGCCGAGCGGTTCGATGATCGACGGCAGTACGGCGTCGGCGACGATCGCCTCCCACTGCTCGAATGCCTGCCGCGCGGAAACCTCGGAGGTCGTCGAGACCTCGGCGCTGGCAGTGGAAGCGGTACCCACTCCGACATCATTCCACTACCGGGCCTTCGACAGATTGCGAATGAAAGCGACCGATGCGACGAAACAGACCAACTGGACCGGATTTTCATGAGGCCGCCTGCCCGGTCGCCGGCGGCTCAAGGCGGCGACCGGGCGGCGCGGTGTCCAGTATTGCGATCTTCGACCGTTCTGTGACTGTCTGCCCGTGCCAGATCACTGCCAGTTCACGTCACCCGTCTTTCACCCCCTGATCAGGCATGATGAGTGCGGAATTCGCCAGGGGTCATACCGGTTTCGCGTTTGAAGGCCCGATAGAACTGCCGCTCCGACACGAAACCGGCCGCGCGCGCCACCGACAGCAGCGGGCGGGTGGGGTCGGTGCGGATCAGCGCGAGCGCCCGCTCGACCCGCATGCGCCGCAGCATGGCCGCCACGCCGTCCTCGCCGTGCTCGAACAGGCGGTACAGGGTGCGGCGGGAGACCGAGCAGGCATTGGCCACCTGATCGATGGTGAGTTCCGGGTCGGCGTAATGACTCTGGATGAAACCGAGCGCTCGCTGTTTGGCCAAGGCGTGCGCGGGCTCCTCGCGCGGCAGGTCGCCCGCCGCCAGCTGCACCACCGAGGCCAGCAGCCCCGTGCCGTGCTTGGCCAGTTCCGCCGCCTGATCCGGTGCGGTGTACTGCAATTGCGCCAGCCCGCAGAAGAAGCGCCCGACGATGCCGGCCGCGCCCTCCGGCGGAAACCGCACCGCCGTCGGCAGCCGGTCCGCCGAGACGCCCGAGGCCCCGACCACCTGCGCCAGCGGCACCTGCACCGCGACCACGCCCCAGGACTGCTCGAAATGCGCGCTGAAGGGCCGGGAACTGACATGCAGGGTGAGTCCCCCGTCGGCCAGTTCCCCCAC
>NZ_BAAFGR010000185.1:0-13583 GCF_041154655.1 Nocardia sp. JMUB6875 | reverse complement strand
CCCCCACCTCAGCCATGTCCGTCTTGCCCGATTCGCCATCCACCCCACCACTCTCCCGCCGAGCGGCACATCGCGGAGGATTTTCGCAGGGACGAATCACTCATAGGGATCGGTGATTTCGCGGAGACGGGACATGATGTCCTGGAGTTGGCGCATGCGGGTGCGGCCGAGGTGGGCGGCCCATTCGGACTGGACACGGTCGGCGATTTCGTTGGAGAGTGCTGCCAGTTCGAGGCCGCGGGCGGTGAGGCGGATCAGGCGGGCGCGGGCGTCCGCCGGGTCGGGGACCCGCTCGACATAACCCGCGCGGACGAGTTGATCGACCAGGAAGCCTGCGGTTTGCTTGGTGATCTGCGCTTGCTCCGCCAACTCGGTGAGCCGCGTGCCCTGCGGCCCGATCCGCCCCGCGAGCCGACCCTGCGCGACGGTGAGATCCCCGTACCCCTCCTCCGCGAGCGCCGCATAAATCCGCTGCTCCATCGACCGATGGGCAATGAACATCAGCAAGCCCACGTTCAGCTCGTCGCCCATCCCACTCCTTGCACTAGTCAGATTATCTGACTATATTGGTCAGACTCACTGACTAATCCTAGAGGTGCCGCCGTGGACCGCGAAACCAGTTGGAAGGTCATCGAGCAACAGCGGCGCGCCATCGCCGACCTGCTCTCCGACCTCACCCCCGAGGAATGGGAAACCCCCTCCCTCTGCACAGGCTGGCGAGTCCGCGAGGTAGCCGCCCACGTCGCCCTGACTCCCCAGCCACCGTCACCGCGCGTCATGCTGGCCACCGGCCTCCGCGCCCGCGGCAACTACAACCGCTTCATCGACATCCTCACCCGCACCCACGCGAATCAGCCCACCGCGGACCTGGTTTCGCAACTGCGCACCCACGCGGCGTCCCAACGCCTCCCCTCCCTCACCAACTACCGCAACATCCTCTTCGACACGATGGTCCACGGCCAGGACATCGCAATCCCCCTGGGCCGCACCATCGATATCGCCCCCGAGGCGGCTGCCGCAGCCGCCGATCGCGCAGTCGAAGTCGGCTGGCCGGTCTGGGACAAGCGCCGCCTCGACGGAATCCGCCTCCACGCCACCGACATCGATTGGACCCACGGCACCGGCCAGGAAATCCAAGGCCCGATCGTTTCCCTGCTGCTGCTGATCACCGGCCGTACCGCCCGGCTCGATGACCTCAGCGGCGACGCCCTACCCCTGGCCGTCTCGCGCCTGAGCACCACTCCCTGACCGTCGAGGGGTCGGTGCGGGAGTGGTGATCAGGGCCGGATGGTCGGCGGATTGCCGTGGCGGCGGCGCGGCGGACCCGGGGATCGGGATCGTCGAGCAGATTGTCGAGTGCGGGACGGAGTGCTTCGCACTCCAGGGTGGCGACCTGATGTGCCGCCGTCGCGCGTACCTTCGGATCGGGGTCTCGCATCGACGCTCCGATGACGTGCTCCGGAAACCAGTCGCGGTGATGGGTAAGCAAGCGGAGGTAGGCGCGGCGCACACCGGGATCCGAGTGAGCGATGTAGTCGAGATACCGGCGCGGGCCGGGCATACCCGCCATGGCGCGGCCCGCTGTCGCCCGGACGCGTGGCGAGCCGGTACAGAACAGCTTCCACAGCGTCGGCTCGGCCCGCGGATCGCCGATTCGACCGAGCGCCTTCGCGGCCGAAGCGGCAAATGCGGTGTCGCACAGGCGGATCAAGGCCGGGACGGCGCGGTGGTCGCCGTGGCGGGCCAGGATGCGGGCCGCACGATCGCGGACGGCGGGTTCGATATCGTCCACGGCGACCAGCGCCGCGTCCACGGCCGCCGCCGGACTGATCCGAGCGAGTGCGCGCAGGCTGTGATCACGCGCGTCGGCGCCGCCCGTAACCGCCATCGCCGCAAGCGTTTCGATCGCCTCGGCCGAACCCAGCGTTCCCAGCGCACTGATACCCTGCGTCCAAGTCGGATGCTCGCGTAGTTTGCGGCAGATCAGGGGCACGGCCTCGGTTGCGCGGAGTTTGACAAGGGCATAGAGCATGTCGCTGTACCAGACGGACTCGTCGAGGTAGGCGATGAGAGCTGGAATGTGCGCCGGACCGCGGTCGGCCAGCCATCCGGGATCCTCCTGCCACGGCGGATCGATCGGCGAGAGAACTCTCGTCCGCAGCACAGCCATGGCCTCGGGTCCACCGATCTCCCGCAGCCGGCGAGCAGCCGCGATTCGGGGCGAGAACCAGGCCCGCTCGGGCCGCCGCACGATTCCGCCCAGCGCGGCGACCTCCCCCCGACCCGCGGGCCTACCCGACAGACCCTTGATCGCGGCCGCCACGATCTCCGGCCGTTCATCGGCGAGCCGACTCCGCCGGCGATCCGCGTCGCTGGTGGCCCGCGTCGCGATCATCGCCTCCCAGGGATCGAGCGAATCCCACCACCGGCCCGCGAGGTCGGGCGCGAGTGGCCCATCGCTGGCGGCGTAGATCGCCCATTGGATCACCTCTCGACAGCACGCCCGAGACTCGGTCTCATAGGCGGTGAGCAACGTCGACAGGAGTGCCGAATCATTCTTTGCTGCAACGTATTTCGCGAAGTCGTGCCAGTGACCCTCAGGATGCGCGGGCGCGGCCACGGGAGCCGCCTCGACCGCGGCGATCGAGGGCAGCGGTACACCCAATTTCTCGGCGAGCAATCGGTGCGCATCCCGGAAGTAGGAATAGTTGCTGGCACCGGATATCTCGTTCAACTGCGCGAAGCGGATCGCCGCCGCGGCACGCCGACCGGAGATCCGCTCGACGTGATCAACCGGCAGTTCCGCGTCCCGCCGCCGCGACATCGCGAGCAGCGACACCACCGGTCGCGGCACACCCCTACGCAACAACTCCGTGTCATCGACCCCGGTGCGCCGCGCCTCCGACAACAACGCCGCCCACCTGACCGTCTCCCCCTCGGCCCCGGGAATCGCGCAGGCCCCCTCGGCAACCCGCTCGACATACTCGATCAGCGGCTTCCCGTCATCCCAAAGCCACCCCCGATAAACCCGCGCCGCAATGCGCCGAATCCCCTTGTCATCCATCAACTCTCATTGAACCCCACCTCGCCCACACCCCACCACCGTATTTCAGAGCGTTGGTGCCGCGCCTGGAGATGATCGCGCGGAGGCCCATTCGTCACGCCGGATTCGAATAGATTCGCGTGGGCGTGACGAATACGACCGTACCGCGTTTTTCGCGCAGGGCCGGGCCGTAGGTGTCCCAATCATGTTTCACGCCCGCGGCATCGAAGACCTCGTGGATAAGACGCCACTGGTGGTCATCGTCGACCTCCGGATGCGGGTCGTCGGGGCCGATCAATTGGGCCGAGCCCTCGACGGTGGTCCATTGCCAGCCGCTGCGGATGGTGAGCGCGATGGTGGGATCGGCGCGCAGGTTCGTCAATTTCGCTGTGGCGCTGGGAGATACGAAAGCGACCGCGTCGGCTCCGGTCAGTGGATGCGGCAGTACACCGGCATTCACGACCGTGGCCTGCGGCGTGCCGTCCGAGCGGAGCGTGACGGCGACGCTCAGGCCGCTGTCGAGGGGAACCAGATCGGCGAAGGACTGCACATCGGCCACGAGCGCTCCTCTTCGTCTGTCGTCTCGGTAGGAGGCATCCGGGGATGGCCTCCTACCGGGACGGGTCAGGCTTGCGAACCGGTCGGTTCGACGACGGCCGAGTCGGTGTCGTCGCTTGAGCCGCCCGCGTGGGCGTACTCCGTCAGCTGCCCGGCCAGGGAGTTCGGGACTCGGGCGCGGACCCGGGTGCCGGTCTCCTCGTGCTCGGAGCTGAGGATCTTGCCGTCGGCGTGAATGCGGGCCAGCAGATCGCCGCGCGTGTAGGGCAGCAGGACGCTGACCTCGACATCGAGGCCACCGAGGATCTGTGCCAGGCGGTCGCGGAGCTGATCCAGGCCCTCACCCGTGCGAGCCGAGACGAAGGCCGCGTCGGGCAGCCAGCCGCGCAGCTGGGTCAGATCCAGCGGATCGAGCGCGTCGATCTTGTTGACCACCAGGAACTCCGGCGGCGCCGGGCTGTTGGTCTCGCGCAGGACATCGGTGATGACCTCGCGCACCGCCTTGATCTGCTGATCCGGCAGCGGATCCGAACCGTCGACCACGTGCAGCAGCAGATCCGCGCCCGTCACCTCTTCCAAGGTGGAGCGGAACGCCTCGACCAGCTGGGTCGGCAGATGGCGGACGAAACCGACGGTGTCGGTGAACACCACCTCGCGGCCGTCCTCGAGGGCGGCGCGGCGGGTGGTCGGATCCAGGGTGGCGAACAGGGCGTCCTGCACCAGGATTCCGGCGTCGGTCAGCGCGTTCATCAGCGACGACTTGCCCGCGTTGGTGTAGCCGACGATCGCGACCTGCGGGATGCCGCTGGACGCCCGCTTGGCGCGCTTGGTGTCGCGGGCGGTCTTCATCTCGCGAATCTCGCGGCGCAGCTTCGCCATTCGCTCACGGATGCGGCGACGATCGGTCTCGATCTTGGTCTCACCGGGACCACGCAGACCCACACCGCCATTGCTGCCGGCGCGACCACCGGCCTGCCGGGACATGGACTCACCCCAACCGCGCAGCCGCGGGAGCATGTACTCCATCTGGGCCAGCGAGACCTGCGCCTTGCCCTCACGCGAGGTGGCGTGCTGGGCGAAGATGTCCAGGATCAGGGCGGTGCGGTCGATGACCTTGACCTTGACGACCTTCTCCAGCGCGGTCAGCTGCGCGGGAGTCAGCTCACCGTCGCAGATCACGGTGTCGGCGCCGGTCTCGAGGACGATCGAGCGCAGCTCCTCGGCCTTACCGGAACCGAGATAGGTGGCCTTGTCCGGCTTGTCCCGGCGCTGGATCAGCGCGTCGAGCACCTCGGAACCCGCGGTCTCGGCCAGCGCGGCCAACTCGGCCATGCTGGCATCGGACTGCGCGGCCGTGCCCTCGGTCCAGACGCCGACCAGGACCACGCGCTCGAGGCGCAGCTGCCGGTACTCGACCTCGGTGACGTCTTCGAGCTCGGTCGACAGACCCGCGACACGACGCAGCGCGGCACGCTCCTCGAGCTGCTGCTCGCCAACGGTCGGCGCGGCCGACCAGCCGTTCCGGCCGGTTTCGGGGGCGTCGTTGAACTCCTCGTCGAGGTCTTCGGCGGGAGTGAACTCATACGTTTCTGGCTTACTCATACACCTCCATAGTCCCACGTCCCAACGAACGACCGCATTCGGTTATTTCGGGGCGAAGCGTTCGCCCGCTCGGGTGATGACATCGTCGAGGACTTCTCGCGAGCGGAGGAGGTCGGCGATGGTGCGGTCGATGCGGTCGCGTTCCGAACGCAATTCGTGGACCAACTCGGGCGTGGCGCGCTCGTTCGCGCCGCCGTCGGTATCGCGCATGCACGGGAGGATCTCGAAGATCTTCTTGCTGTTGAGGCCAGCGGCGAAGAGTTCCTGGATGTGGATGACGCGGTCGACGGCCATGTCGGGGTAGTCGCGTTGGCCGCCGGGGGTGCGGGTGGGGACGAGGAGGCCCTGCTCCTCGTAGTAGCGCAGCGAGCGTTCGCTCACGCCGGTGCGTTTGGCCAGTTCACCGATTCGCATGCGGCACTCCGGGTTCCGAGGCAGAGACCTCACGGGTTCCGAGGCTTGCACCTCACATCAATGTCAGGTTTTACCTTACCGGCATGACGAACACAGACCTCTTCACCACCGGCCGCATCGGCACCCTGGAACTCCCGAATCGGCTGGTCATGGCGCCGCTGACCCGCAATCGCGCGGAGGCGGACGGCACGCCCTCCGAACTCATGGCCATCCAGTACGCGCAGCGGGCGACGGCCGGGCTGATCATCGCCGAGGGAACCACCCCGAATCCCGTCGGCCAGACCTACCCGAACATCCCTGGCATCCATACCGATTCGCACATCGCGGGCTGGCGGCGCGTCACCGACGCGGTGCGGGCCCGGGGCGGACGGATGTTCCTGCAACTGCAGCACGGCGGACGCGTCGGACACCCGGACAACAGCGGTCTGATTCCGGTCGCACCGTCCGCGATTGCACTGCCGGAACCCATTCACACCCCGTCGGGGCCGCAGCCCGCCGTGACTCCGCGCGCGCTGAGCCTCGCCGAAATCCAGGACACCATCGCCGATTACGCCACCGCCGCCCGCAATGCGGTGGCCGCGGGCTTCGAGGGCGTGGAGATCCACAGCGCCAACGGCCATCTGCCGCACCAGTTCCTGGCGGGCAACACCAACCGCCGCACCGACGCCTACGGCGGATCGATCGACAACCGCATCCGCCTCACCCTCGAGGTGGTCGACGCGGCGATCGCCGCCATCGGCGCGGACCGGGTCGGCATCCGCATCGCCCCCGGAGTCACCGTCAACGGCATCGCCGAGGACGACACCGACGAGCTCTACGCGGCACTGGTCGCCGCCCTCGCCGAACGCGATCCGGCCTACCTGCACCTGGTGTTCGCGGACCCGGAAAACCCCCTCTACCACCGGATTCGCCAGCTCTGGCCGACCGCCCTCATCGCCAACCCGAACCTGGGCTGGGGCGTCCCCCTCCCCGCCGACGGCGGCCGCGCAGCCGCGGAAGCCCTCCTCGCGGCGGGCGCGGACCTGGTCTCCCTGGGCCGCTCGTTCCTGGCGAACCCGGACCTGGTGGAGCGCCTGAAGATCGGCGCACCGCTCAACCCCCTCCGCGACGAGCCCCTGATGTATGTCGGCGGCCCCGAGGGCTACATCGACTACCCGACCCTCGACACCGCCACCATCTCGGGCCCCGCCGCGGTTCACGCGCTCAGCAGCACCGCGGCGTGATCAACGGCTCAGTTGTCCTGCCACCACTTGGCGGCGACGCGGCCCGTCGCGACCAGTTCCGACGGGCCGCGCAGCCAGGCTGCGCCGTTTTCGATGCCGACGGTTACGACGCCGCCGGGGATGCGGACGTTGATGTGGCCGACATCGGAGGCCAGGTCGAAGCCGTCGGCGGCCAGGGCGGCCGCGGCGGCGGCGACGGTTCCGGTTCCGCAGGAGCGGGTTTCGCCGACGCCGCGTTCGTAGACGCGCATGTCGACGCCGCGCTCGCCGTCGGAGCCGACGGTGAGGGCGGTGAGGATCTCGACGTTGACGCCGCGCGGGAAGAGGGTGTGGTCGAAGCCGGGGAGATGCTCGAGGTTCAACTCGGCGAGGGTGGCCGGGGTCAGGGCGGGGTCGACGCAGGCCAGATGCGGGTTGCCGACATCGATTCCGAGGCCGGTGAATTCGCGGCCGTCGACATTCGCGGTGGAGGTGCCGAGGGTTTTGACGCGACCCATGGCCACGGTCACCTCGCCGTGCACCGGATCGGCGTGGTGGACCACCACCGGACGGGCGCCCGCGCGGGAGCCGACCACGAATTCCTCGCGCTTCTCCAGCCCGGTCGCGACCAGGTAGTGGGCGAAGACGCGGACGCCGTTGCCGCACATCTCGGCGATGGAACCGTCGGCATTGCGGTAGTCCATGAACCAGTCCGCGCCGCTGACGCCCTCCGGCAGTCCGGCCAGCACGCCGTTCTCGATCAGCGCCGACGCGCGGGCGACCCGCAGCACGCCGTCCGCGCCCAGCCCGCGCTGACGGTCGCACAGGGCGGCGACCCGCGATTCGGTGAGCTCCAGCCACACGTCCGGATCCGGCAGCACCACGAAATCGTTCTGGGTGCCGTGGCCCTTGCTGAATTCGATATCGGCCGCGCTGTTCTCGCTCATAGTCCTCACCGTAGTGCCCGGCGCTGCCGGGCTATCTCGTAGAGGGCCACCGCGGCCGCGGAGGGCGAGCCGAGGGTGCCGTCGGTCGGGATGCACACCAGCTCATCGCACACCTGCCGCCAGGCGGAGGTCAGCGCTTCGCTGTCGTCGCCGAGGACCAGGACGGTGCCGCCGTCGAATTCCGCTTCGTCGAGGGCGAGGCCGCCATGGTCGTCACTGCCGACGATACGGGTCGCGATTCCGCGGGCCCGCTGCCGGTCCCGGAACGCCGCCACCTGCGCGGGACCGGAGGCGCGCAGCACCGGGATCGCGAACAGCGCGCCATCGGAGGCGCGCACGCTCTGCGGGTCGTATTGGTCCACGCCGGAACCGGTCACGATGATCCCGCCCGCGCCGAAGGCCACCGCGGAGCGGATGAGCGCGCCCAGCCGGATCGCCGACGCGGGCCGGTCCACCACCACGACGGGCACCGGATCACCCGGCGCGCCCGGGGCGAACTCCTCCAGTTCGGGCCGCCTGGTCACCGCCACCGCCACCAGTTCCGGCACCGCCTCGCCGGGCTCTGCGAGCTCCACCATCACCTCCGGCACCAGCCCGACCCCCGGCACGCCGCCGGTCTCGAGCAGCTGCCGCACCCAATCCGGCGGCTCGGGCGCGCCCAGCCGGTACACGAGAGTCTCCAGCGGCCAATGACACTCGACCGCGCGGGTGATGGCGCGCCTGCCGTGCACCAGGAATCGGCCGTCACGCGACCGTCTGGCCCTGTTGCCCAGGTACTCCCGCCACAATTCCACCGAGGCATTCCGCGTATTCCCACGGCCCGTCACCACAGCAACGTAACGCGCGACCCCGACATCCACGGCGAGAATCTGGCGTGTCCGCTCACCGTGGAGTGTCCGGGATCGATCACCCGGGAAGGCGTGTGCCGGTGCGGCGTTCGGCGATCAAGCCTGTTCGATGATGGCCGCGGCAGTCGCCGACAGTTGCGGATCCGCGCCGTCCACCCAGTGCACGCGCTGATCGCGGCGGAACCAGGAGCGCTGGCGGCGGACGTAACGGCGGGTGCCGATGAAGGTGCGCTCCTGGGCCTCGGCCAGGTCGTATTCGCCATCCAGGTAATCCAGGACCTGCGCGTAACCGATGGCGCGGCGGGCGGTTTGGCCGTGGCGCAGACCCTGGGTGATGAGCTGCTCGGTCTCCTCGACGAGACCCGATTCGAACATCTTCGCGGTGCGCAACTCGATGCGGGCATCCAGTTCGGAGGTGTCGCGATCGACACCGATAATGACCGTGCCCCAACGGGGTTCGCCGATCTGCGGCGCGGAGGCGGCGAAGGGTTTGCCGGTCAGCTCCACCACCTCGAGCGCGCGCACCATGCGGCGGCCGTCGGTGGGCAGAATGGTCTGCGCGGCGACCGGATCGGCCTGCTTCAGTGCCTCGTGCACCGCGACGGTGCCGCGATCGGCCAGCACCGCCTCCCACTTCGCGCGGATCTCCGGATCGGTGGCCGGGAAATCCCAATCATCAAGCAGCGCTTGGACATACATCATCGAGCCGCCGACGATGACGGGGGTGTGGCCGCGCGCCATGATGGCCTCGACATCCGCGCGCGCGGCGGACTGATAGGAGGCGACGGTCGCGGTCTCGGTGACATCGAGGACGTCGAACTGGTGATGCGGGATGCCGCGGCGTTCGGGCACCGGCAGTTTCGCGGTACCGATATCCATGCCGCGATACAGCTGCATCGCGTCGATATTGACGATCTCGCCGTCCAGCCGTTCGGCCAGGTCCAGGGCCAGATCCGACTTCCCGGTGGCGGTGGGTCCGACCACGGCGATGGGCCTCATCGCGCGGCTCCCGAACGCCAGACGCTGACGTGGTAGCCGACGCCGAACGGGGCCGCGGCATAGAGCGTTTCGACCTCGGGATCGGCCGCGTCGGCGGCGAAGAGTCCGGCCAGCACCTGGTAGGCGGGGCGGCCCTCGACCTCGAGTTCGGCGCACAGCTGAGTATCCAGCGCTGCCAGGGCCCGCCGGTCCCCCGCGCTCAGCGCGCGATCGATCTCGGCCTGCACGCCCTCGGCGCGCTCATCGAGGTAGCGCGGAGCCTTCAGCGACAGGGTTGCCGCACCGTCGCCGACCACCAGCACCGCGGTCGGTTCGGGCTCGGAATCGAGTTCCGCGCGCAGGTAGCGGCCGAAGGTCAGGGCCTCGTCGGCGGAGGCGTCCGCCGAGATCAGACGGCATTCCGCGACGACGCCGGGCGCGACCTGTTCCCGCAGCCAGCCTGCGATCAAGGCGGGCAGCGGCAGGAGCGGATCCACGCTGCGGCTAGCAGAGACACGCTCGGCCATCGATCCGGCCAAACCAACTCGGACGTCCACGCCGTATCCCCGGAATGTGCCCACCGATTCCGAACCGATCACCCGGTCCGTTTCGACGGCCTCGGAGTCCGCCACGCCGACCACGATCCACCGCGACGCGCGGGCGGCCAACTCCCCCGCCGCACCCAACACCGCAGCTCGCAGCGTTGCGACCGGGCCATCACCGACGGCACCGGCCGTACCCTCGAGTTCGGGTACCAGCACGGGCGGCGAGGGAACCAACGACGCAACACAGAACACGCCGTCAACCGTAGCGCTAACGCACCTCACCAGCCCCACCCCGGCCGGACCGCCGCGCCGCCGAAGCGGGCTCAAAGACAGCATTTCCCATCTCAGCCTGGTTGAATGGGATGCAGTTAGACGAATGAGCTAGGGCGTAACCAGGCAGCCGTGACGCGCGGCAGGGACGAGGAGCAATGAGCGACAACAACGGAACCGAGAAGGCTACCCACCCGGAGTCGACCCCGACGCCCAAGCCCGGCGCCGCAGTGCCCACCCCGAGCTCAGCCCAGGTTCCCACCCCCAGTGAGAGCGCCAAGCCGTCTCCCGCGGCCGCCGCGGCACCCCGTCCGGGTGGCCCGCGCCGCAAACCTGAATCCCCCAAACCACATGCCGTCAAACCCGCGCCCGGCCCGGCCACCCCGCATCCCCATCCGGTGGTGGTCCCGACCGTGAGCGACCCCAGCCAGTGGGGCCGGGTCGACGAGGACGGCACCGCCTGGGTCAAGACCGCCGACGGCGAACGCGTCATCGGGTCCTGGCAGGCCGGTGACGCCACCGAGGGCCTGGCCCACTTCGGCCGCCGCTTCGACGATCTGGCCACCGAGGTCGCGCTGCTCGAGGCCCGGCTGGCGGCCGGCACCGACGCCCGCAAGACCAAGGCCGCCGCCACCGCGCTTGCCGAAACATTGCCGACCGCCGCGGTGATCGGCGATATCGACGGCCTGACCGCCCGGCTGCGGGCCATTATCGAACACTCCGACGAGGCGGCCGCGCACGCCAAGGAGGAGAAGGAACGCACCCGGCACGAGCAAACCGAGCGCAAAGAGGCCCTGGCCGCCGAGGCCGAGCAGATCGCCGCCGAGTCCACCCAGTGGAAGGTGGCCGGTGACCGGCTGCGCGAGATCCTCGACGAGTGGAAGACCATTCGCGGCGTGGATCGCAAGGTCGACGACGCGCTGTGGCGGCGCTTCTCCAAGGCGCGCGAGGCGTTCAACCGCCGCCGCGGGGCCCACTTCGCCGAGCTCGATCGCGAACGTGCCTCGGCCAAGACGCGCAAGGAAGAGCTCTGCGTGCGCGCCGAGGAACTCTCCGGGTCGACCGACTGGTCCGGCACCGCGGCCATCTTCCGCGACCTGCTCACCGAGTGGAAGGCCGCCGGCCGCGCCCCCCGCGAGGCCGACGAGCAGCTGTGGCGTCGCTTCAAGGCCGCCCAGGACGTCTTCTTCGCGGCCCGCAACACCGCGGCGACCGAGCGTGACCACGAGTTCGAGGCGAATGCCACCGCCAAGGAAGAACTCCTGCACGCCTACGAGAACATCGACCCCGAGTCGAACCTCGACGCCGCCCGCAACGCGCTGCGCGAACTCCAGGAGAAGTGGGACGCCATCGGCAAGGTGCCCCGCGAGCGCATGCACGACCTGGAATCGCGCCTGCGCGCCATCGAGAAGAAGGTCCGCGAGGCCGTCGACGCCCAGTGGCGCCGCAGCGACCCGGAGGCCATGGCCCGCGCCGCCCAATTCCGCGAACGCGTAGCCCAATTCGAGGAACAGGCCGCCAAGGCCCAGGCCGCCGGCAAGACCAAGGACGCCGAAAAGGCCCTGGAACAGGCCAAGCAATGGCGCGAATGGGCCGAAGCCGCCGAAGGCGCGGTCAGCCAGCGCTGAAAACGGCATCGGCACAATGAAATCTGGCGCGACCCGCTACGGGTCGCGCCAGATTTTGTAAGAGCGGCGACAGCGTCAGTCGAGGTCGAGGACGGCCTTGCCGTGGAGGCGGCGGTCCAGGAGGGCGGTCGCGGCCTCGGAGGCGTGTTGCCAGGAGCCGCGCCAGGCGATTTGGGGGTCCAGGCGGCCGTCTGCGATTTCAGCTGCCAGCCAGGTGAGGTCCGGGGCCAGGTCGGGGCAGGACAGTAGGAAGAAGGTCACCAGGGAGCGGTTGTGGCGGCCCTCGTGGCCGAAAAGTGCTCCGTAGGGGAAGGATTCGCCTTCGCCGTGGGAGTGACCGACCGCTACCAGGGTGCCGCCCTCGGTCAGGCGCTCGAAGGCGGAGACCAGGGCTGGGCCGCCGATCAGCTCGAGGACGCCGTCGACCGGGGCGGTGAGTTCGGTTGGGTCGGTGATGATTTCGTGTGCGCCGAGCTTTTGCAGGCCGGGGCCCTGGCCTGCCGGATCGCCGGTGGCGGCGATGACGTGCGCTCCCCCGCGCCGGGCCAGTTGCACGGCGAAGCGGCCGACGCCGCCGCTGGCGCCGGTGATGAGGATCCGCTTGCCGAGCAGGGGGCCGATGCGGCGTAGGGCTCGTAGTGCGCTCGCGCCCGCGACCGGGACGGTGCTGATCGCGCCGAGGTCGGCGTCGGCGGGCACCGTGCCGAGGAGATTCGTGTCGACGGAACGCAATTCGGCCCAGCCGCCGCCTTCGCCCAGGGTGACTACCGCGGTTCCGGCGGCGGGTCCCGAACCATCGGCCGCGGCGCGTTCGACGATTCCGGCCGCGTCCCAACCCAATACCGTGCCCTCGGGCGCATCGGGAATCCCGAAGGCGACCTCGCCATTGTTCAGCGAGGTGGCGGTGATGCGGACCAGGGCCTGGTTCGCGGCGGGATCGGGATCCGGCGCCTCGCCGAGGCGAAGCCCTCCGGCGGTGGAACGGTCGACCAGCAGAGCGCGCATATCGAGCTACCTCTCAACAGAAAATGTCACTGAGTGGCAAATTACCTCGAGGGGCATTAGCCGACAAGTTACAGTTGCCGCATGAGCCTCGCGATCCCCGACGACCTGCCCCTGCGGGACCGCAAGAAGCTGCGCACCCGGCAGACCCTGATCGACACCGCCCTGACCAGATTCACCGACGACGGCTTCGACGCGACCACGCTCGACGCCCTCTGCCGCGACGTCGAGATCTCCAAGCGCACGTTCTTCCGCTACTTCAAGAGCAAGGAAGACGTGGCCATGGCCCCCACCCAGGACCTGTGGGCCACCTTCCTGACCCAACTGGAAACCATCACCCCCCGCACCGACCGCCTCCTGGACCTGCTCGAGGACACCCTGCTCGCCGCCCTGGACCAGATGCCGGACGAGGGCTGGGCCGACCGCGTCCTCCGCAGCCGCCGCTTGGCCGCCGAAGTCCCCTCGATGAACGCCCACGGCCTCGAATTCTGCGACGCCACAACCCGTTCCGCCCTGACCACCCTCACCACCCGCTTCGCCCTGAAC
>NZ_BAAFGR010000184.1:0-13660 GCF_041154655.1 Nocardia sp. JMUB6875 | reverse complement strand
GGCTACGCCGGAGAAGTGAATCGGTCATGCTTCAGACGTTTGTTGTTTCGAACGTGATGAGGAGATGACCGTGGGGTCCATCGAAACCTTGGCCATTGCCGTGCTGGCCGGTGTGATCGTGAAGTTCCTGACGTCGGGGAGTTCCGGGCCCGGGCCGCAGTAGCGTCGGCGCTGAGGCAGCCCATCGGGTCGCACCCGGTGGGCTGTGGTGTTTCACGGGGTGGTCGGGGCGATTTCTTCGAGCGGCGGGGGCTCTGGCAGAATGGACGATCGTCCTCATCGAGGACAGTGTCAGCCCGTCTCCGGTTCCGTACCGCGCGGCGGTCACAGCACTTGACGCAAAACCGGGTCCACCTCGCGTGGGCTGCTGAATTGCGACGTGACCAACCATTTGAAAGGCATCAGCTCATGGCTGTTCGTATCAAGCTGACCCGTATGGGCAAGATCCGCAACCCGCAGTACCGCGTCGTCATCGCCGACGCCCGTACTCGTCGTGACGGCCGCGCCATCGAGGCCATCGGCGTCTACCAGCCCAAGGAAGAGCCCTCGCTCATCCAGATCGATTCCGAGCGCGCCCAGTACTGGCTGTCCGTCGGCGCCCAGCCGACCGAGCCGGTGAAGCGCCTGCTGGAGATCACCGGTGACTGGCAGAAGTTCAAGGGCCTGCCGGGCGCCGAGGGCACCCTGAAGGTCAAGGCCCCGAAGCCGTCCAAGCTCGACCTGTTCAACGCCGCGCTCGCCGCCGCCGACAACGAGCCGGTCGCCGAGGCCGTCACCCCCAAGAAGAAGGCCGCCAAGAAGGACGAGGCCGCCGAGGCCGAGACCGCTGAGGCCACCACCGAAGCCGCCGAGTAGTCATGAGCGCGGTCGTCGCCGATGCCGTCGAGCACCTGGTTCGCGGCATCGTCGCCAATCCCGACGACGTCCACGTCGAGCTGATCACCAGCCGTCGTGGCCGGACCGTCGAGGTGCACGTGCACCCGGAGGATCTGGGCAAGGTGATCGGTCGCGGCGGTCGTACCGCGACCGCGCTGCGCACCCTGGTCGCCGGGATCGGCGGTAAGGGCATTCGCGTCGACGTGGTCGACACGGATCAGTAGATGGAACTGGTCGTCGGGCGGGTCGCCAAATCGCACGGTGTGCGCGGCGAACTCGTCGTAGAAGTCCGCACCGACGAGCCGGAACTGCGGTTCGCGCCCGGCAGCGTCCTGAAGGGGAAGCTGCCGCGCGCCAAGCAGACGCAGGAATTCGAAGTGGAGTCGGCCCGGGAGCACTCGGGCCGGCTTCTCTTGCGTCTGGATGGCATTGCCGACCGCACGGCCGCGGATGCGTTGCGAGGCATGGTCTTCGTCGTGGAATCGACGGAACTGCCGCCGTCGGAGGATCCCGACGAGTACTACGATCACGAACTCGAGGGCCTGCGCGTCGAACTCGGCGACGGGACCCTGGTCGGCACCGTCAACGAGGTGCTGCATTCCGCTGCGGGAGAACTGCTTTCGATCAAGGCCGGGGACGCGTTCCCGCCCGCGGGCCGGGAGATCCTGGTCCCGTTCGTGCTCGCCATGGTGCCGACCGTGTCGGTCGCCGACGGGCTGATCGTCATCGACCCGCCCGAGGGCCTGCTGGACCCGGAGTAGCGCCATGCGTATCGACGTAGTGACGATCTTCCCCGAATACCTCGAGCCGATGCGAGCGGCCTTGCTGGGCAAGGCCATCGACAAGGGACTGCTCGAGGTCGAGGTGCACGACCT
Organism: Nocardia sp. JMUB6875; assembly: GCF_041154655.1. Classification (NCBI taxonomy): domain Bacteria; kingdom Bacillati; phylum Actinomycetota; class Actinomycetes; order Mycobacteriales; family Nocardiaceae; genus Nocardia; species Nocardia sp. JMUB6875. The sequence goes on along the minus strand of NZ_BAAFGR010000184.1, from coordinate 11,909 downwards.
GCGCCGCTGGACGCACGACGTGCACAAGTCCGTGGACGACACCCCGTACGGCGGCGGGCCCGGCATGGTCATGAAACCGACCGTGTGGGGGGACGCGCTGGACGAGGTGTGCCCCGACGACGCGCTGCTGGTGGTGCCGACGCCCGCGGGCGTGCCTTTCACGCAGGAGATCGCACAGCGGTGGTCCACCGAAAAGCACATCGTGTTCGCGTGCGGCCGCTACGAGGGCATCGACCAGCGTGTGTTCGATGACGCCGCGCGGCGCGTGCGCGTCGAAGAGGTCAGCATCGGCGACTACGTCCTCATCGGCGGTGAGGCCGCCGTGCTCGTCATGACCGAGGCGTTCGTCCGTTTGATCCCAGGCGTGCTCGGCAATCAGCAGTCCCACGAACAGGATTCGTTCTCCGATGGACTCCTCGAGGGCCCCTCCTACACCCGCCCGGTGTCCTGGCGCGGCCTCGACGTCCCCGAAATCCTGTTGTCCGGCAACCACGCCAAGATCGAAGCGTGGCGGCGCGAGCAGTCCCTGCAACGCACCGCCGAACGCCGCCCCGACCTCCTCCCGGAGACCTAGCGCCCCGCGCGAAGGAGCAATCATGCCCAACCCCAAAGGCTTTCTCGGCGCGACCCTGACCGCCCTGGCCCTCTTCACCGCCATCTTCGGCGGCGGCAAGGCAGTCGCCGACAACGTCGACTCCCTGTTCCTCAGCAAACTAGGCGACAAAACCGTCGCCCAGCCCGGCTACGAGAACACCGAAGACGGCCAGCGCCTGATCGCCGAGGGCAAGGACGTCTGCGCCCGCCTGCACGCCGGCACCCCCGTTGTAGCAACCGACCAGTGGGGCTACGAACAACGCCTAATCCAAGCCGCCGTCACCGTCTACTGCCCCGAATTCAAGGCCTCCCCAAGAAATTTCGGCTGACCCCCTCATCGCTCGACCGGAATCACGGCATAACTTGGATCCTGTCCTTGGTCACGGTGTAGATCGAGTCGGACAACCCACCGCTCCCGTCGGCATCGTTGCTGCGAGCGCGGTGCGCACTGCGACCCTGCGCGGGTGTCGCGGAAGTTGTTCGCGGAGAGTCGGGATCGGCACCTGGTGATCCTGCCATCGGTGGCGTGAGGTGATTGACCTGGCGCGCCGAAGTGGGGACGGAGACCGAATCGTGTGTGGGGGTTGTTCGCGGTGTCAGGTCGCGCCGGTAGTGTCTGCGGGCGTGACGACAGCCTCCGAAACCGTCAGCGCAGCATCCACAGGTGCGGCGAGCACCGAGAGCACCGTTCGCCTCGCGAGCGTCGGCAGGCGTATCGCCGACGAACTCGGGGTGCGCGAGGAGCAGGTGCGCTCCGCCGTCGAACTGCTGGACGCCGGGTCGACCGTGCCGTTCATCGCCCGATACCGCAAGGAAGTCACCGGCGGGCTCGACGACGCGCAGCTACGCACCCTCGACGAACGCCTGCACTACCTGCGCGAACTCGACGAGCGCCGGGGCTCGATCATCGAATCCATTCGCGGCCAGGGCAAATTGGACGAAGCGCTGCACGCGCAGATCATGCTCGCCGACACCAAGGCCCGCCTGGAAGACATCTACCTGCCGTTCAAGCCGAAGCGGCGCACCAAGGCGCAGATCGCGCGCGAGGCCGGGCACGAGCCCGTGGCCGACGCGCTGCTGAACGACCCGACCACCGATCCCGCCCAGTACAACGCCGAACAGCTCGACGGCGCCCGGGCCATCCTGGTGGAGCGCTTCGCCGAGGACGCCGACCTGGTCGGCGAACTGCGCGAGCTCATGTGGGAGCGCGGGCAGATCTCCTCGACGGTGCGCCCGGGCAAGGAAGAGGCGGGCGCGAAGTTCGCCGACTACTTCGAATTCTCCGAGCCCTTCAGCAAGCTGCCCTCGCATCGCATTCTGGCGCTGCTGCGCGGTGAGAAGGAAGAGGTGCTCAACCTGCACCTCGAACCCGACACCGAGGAGCTCGAAGACGGGCAGCGCTCGATCTACGAGGGCCGCATCGCCATCAAGTTCGGCATCGCCGATCAGGGGCGCGCCGCGGACGCGTGGCTGCTGGACACCGTGCGGTGGGCGTGGCGGACCAAGCTGCAGGTGAGCCTGGGCATCGATACGCGAATGCGGTTGCGGCAGTCCGCCGAACGCGACGCCGTCGACGTGTTCGCCGCCAACCTGCGCGATCTGCTGCTGGCCGCGCCCGCGGGGACGCGCACCACCATGGGACTGGACCCGGGCTACCGCACCGGCGTGAAGGTGGCCGTGGTCGATTCGACCGGCAAGGTGGTGGCCACCGAGGTCATCTACCCGCACAAGCCGCAGGGGCAGACCGAGAAGTCGCTCGCCGTGCTGGGTGCGCTGGTCGCGCGGTTCAATGTGGAGCTCATCGCCATCGGCAACGGCACCGCCTCGCGTGAGACCGACGCGCTTGCCGCCGAACTGATTTCGCGGATTCCGGAGAACAAGCCCACCAAGGTGGTCGTCTCCGAGGCGGGCGCGTCGGTCTACTCGGCCTCCGCCTACGCCTCGGCCGAATTGCCCGATATGGACGTTTCTCTGCGTGGCGCGGTCTCCATCGCCCGCCGCCTGCAGGACCCGCTGGCCGAGCTGGTGAAGATCGATCCGAAGTCCATCGGCGTCGGCCAGTACCAGCACGACATCTCCGAGACCCTGCTGGCGCGCTCGCTGGGCGCGGTCGTCGAGGACGCGGTGAACGCCGTCGGCGTCGACGTGAATATCGCGTCGGTGCCGCTGCTGTCGCGGGTGTCGGGCATCTCCAACTCGATTGCGGAAAGCATTGTGGCGCACCGGGACGCCAACGGTCCGTTCCGCAGCCGCGCGGGGCTCAAGGACGTTCCGCGGTTGGGCCCCAAGGCGTTCGAGCAGTGCGCGGGCTTCCTGCGCATTCGCGAGGGCGACGATCCGCTCGACACCTCCGGCGTGCACCCCGAGGCGTACCCGGTGGTCCGCCGCATCCTCGATTCCAGCGGTAAGGGGATCAAGGAGATCATCGGCAACACCACGGTCCTGCGCGCCCTGCGGCCCGCCGACTTCACCGATGAGCAGTTCGGTGTTCCGACGGTCACCGACATCATCGCCGAACTCGAGAAGCCCGGCCGTGACCCGCGCCCCGAGTTCAAGACCGCCGAATTCGCCGCGGGCATCGAGAAGGTCGCCGACCTGAAGCCCGGCATGATCCTCGAGGGCGTCGTCACCAATGTGGCCGCCTTCGGCGCGTTCGTCGACGTCGGCGTCCACCAGGACGGCCTGGTCCACGTCTCGGCCCTGTCGCACAACTTCGTGAAGGACCCCCGCGAGGTCGTGAAGTCCGGCGACGTGGTCAAGGTCAAGGTCCTCGAGGTCGACGTCCAGCGCCAGCGCATCGGCCTGTCCCTGCGCCTCGACGACGAGCCCGGCAAACCCAAGCCGGACCGCGGCGACCGCGGCCCCCGCAACAACCAGGCTGGCGGCCAGCGCGGCGGCGGTCGCGACAACGGCGGCCGCCAAGGCGGCAACCGCCAGGGCGGCCAGGGCGGCGGCAACCGCGGCAACGACCGCCGCAACCAGTCCGCCCCGAGCGGCTCGATGGCGGACGCCCTCCGCCGCGCCGGTTTCGGCAAGTAGCTCGAAAACCAAGCGGGCCTCGGGAATCCCGGGGCCCGCTTGGCATCTCAGGATTCTTTGGGGTCAGAGCGGCAACGGAGAACCGACGCGGTGCAGGGTGCCGTCGGGATCGACGTAGGCGAATTCGCGTAGGCCGTAGTCGGTGTCAGTCGGTGGGATAAGACGGCCGGGCAGGGCGGCGGCCAGCCATTCGGCGTAGAGCGCGTCGGCATCGGAGACATAGAGGTAGATCGCCGACGCGGTGCGCTTCGGGTCGTGCTCGGACCACTCGGTGAGGTGTAGAGAGACCTCGCCGCGGTCGACGAAGCCGTAGCGGGCGTCGCCGTCATAGGCGTGGGCGGTGAAGCCCAGGCGGCGGTACCGGTCCAGCGCGGCATCGAGATCCAGGACCGGAATCACGGGCGCCACGCTCTCGAAGACGATCTCCTCCAACACGACTGCTCCCGTTCATCGACGGCGGTTCACGGCAGACGCTACCGCCGCCCACCGACAACCGCCCGCGAAAACCGAAGCGGCCGAGGTGAGCCCGGTGGATTCGCCTCGGCCGCTCGATCGGGAGGGAGCTATTCGACGCCGAGGGAGACCTCGGTGGACTTGATGAGGACCTTCACGGGGGTGCCGTTGGCGAGGGCGAGGTCCTCGGCGGCGTCGCGGGTGATGGAGGAGGTGATCTCGTCACCGCCGGTGAGGCGGATGCGCACCACGGCCATGGCCTCACCCTTGGTGACCTGGGTGACGGTTCCGTCGAGTTGGTTGCGTGTGCTGAGCTTCATGAGGGTGAGCGTAGTCACATCGGACCGCCGGATGGCGTTGGCTGGAGGGTTGCTCCATCACGTCGTGGCGGGTTGGGATCCGGGCGCGCCGGGCTTCGGCGCGGGTAGCGTGGCTGGGGTTGGTGTTCGCGCGAGGATTCCGGGAGACGACACGGGCATGCATGTGCATCGGTGGTGGGAAGATGTCGTGGTGGCGCACGGCCGATTGCCGCTGGCATGCCTGCTGTTCGGGTTCATCATCGGATTTCTGCTGATTCGAATCAGCGTGCGGCTCATTCGCAAACAGGTGCGCTGGTGGCCCGGCAATGTGCGGGCGGGCGATGTGCACATCCACCACATGGTGTTCGGCGTGATCCTGGTGCTGGGCTCCGGAATGGGCCTGGTCGCGCTGTATCAGAGCAGCGTCGGCGTGATCAGCGCGCTGGCCGCGGTTTTCGGTGTCGGCGCGGCGCTCGTGCTCGACGAGTTCGCGCTCATCTACTACCTGCGCGACGTGTACTGGGAGGAGCAGGGGCGCACCTCGGTGGACGCGGTGTTCGTGGCAATCGCGGTTACGGGCTTGCTGCTGTTGGGTTTTCATCCGCTGTGGCTGCTCGACATCGGCAATGTGCGCGATTTCCGGCAGGATCCGAACGTGCCCGAGCGGCTGTTCACGATCACCTTCGCCCTGGTGAACCTGCTGCTCGCGGCGATGGTCATCGCCAAGGGCAAGATTTGGACCGGTCTGTTCGGGATGTTCTTCCCGCCGCTGCTGGTCATCGGCGCGCTGCGGCTGAGCCGTCCCGGCGCCCCCTGGGCGCGCTGGCGCTACGGCGAGGGGCTCATGCGCCGCGCCATGCGCCGCGAACGCCGGTACCGCCGTCCGGTCATTCGCGCCAAGATTTTCGTGCAGGATCTGCTCGCGGGTAAGCCCGATGCCGAACACGTGCTGCGCGCCGCCGAGGAGGAATTGAGCCGCACCGTGGTCCCGGCCCCGCCCGCGCCGCCGCCGTCGGCCCATCTGCACCTGATCAGCGGGTGGAAACCGGTCGAGCGGTCCGCGGCCGCGAAGGACGCGGCTTCGAAGGACGAGGAGCCCAGGTCGATGGATCGGCCGGAATCTGTCGATAGCCAATAGGTTGCTGACTGCTGTTTCGCGTGCCAGTGTTGACCCATGGGCTACGTTGTCGGCGACTACCTGCTCGATCGGCTCCACCAGCTCGGCGTCACCGAGATCTTCGGCGTCCCGGGCGATTTCAACCTCCAGTTCCTCGACCACGTCATCGCGCACCCGGATATCCGGTGGATCGGCAGCGCCAACGAGCTCAATGCGGGCTATGCCGCCGACGGTTACGCCCGCCTGCGCGGCATCGGCGCGGTCGTCACCACCTACGGCGTCGGCGAGCTGAGCGCGGTCAACGCCATCGCGGGCAGCTACGCCGAGCATGTGCCCGTCGTGCACATCGTGGGCGTCCCGGCCAAGGACATCCAGGCCCACCACCGCGTCATCCACCACACCCTCGGCGACGGGGACTTCCACCACTTCCGGCGCATCGCCGCCGAAGTCACCTGCGCCCAGGCCGATCTCGGCGCGGCCGACGCCTGCCAGGAGATCGATCGGGTGCTGAATTCGGTGCGCGTGCACCGGCGGCCCGGATATCTGATGCTGGCCACCGATACCGCGCGCCTCGAGGTGTCCCGGCCCACCGAGCCGCTGGCGCCGCCCGCCGACTTCTCCAGTGCGGGCGCCCGCGCGGCCTTCGCGGCCGCGGCGCGCGAATTCCTCGGCGGCCGCCGCGTCACCGTGCTGGCCGACGTCTTCGTCGACCGGGTCGGAGCGACCGACCGGTTGCGAACCCTGGTCGGCCCGTCCGCGGGGCAAGCGCACGGCCTGCCGCACGCCACCCTGGCCTGGGGCAAGACCGTGGTCGACGAATCCGCCCCGAACTTTCTCGGCATCTACACCGGCGCGGCCTCACCGCCGGAGGTCCGCGCCGCCGTCGAGGCCGCCGAACGACTGGTGACCGTCGGCGTGCAGTACACCGACAGCATCACCGCCGGATTCAGCCAGCGCATCGATCCCCGCCGGACCATCGACATCGGTCCCGAGCGCACGGTCATCGGGGGAGTGGACGCGTTCGCACCGCTGTCCCTGACCGCCGCGCTGGAGATCCTCACCGAGCTCACCGCCGAATTCGCCCCTGCCGCAGCCCTTCCCGCCCACACCGACACCGCGTTCGCCGAACCGTTCGCCGCCGACGCCCCGCTCACCCAGGCGGCGCTGTGGCCGCTGGTCGCCGAGGCGCTGGGCAACAGCAACATCGTGGTGGCCGATCAGGGCTCGGCCTTCTTCGGCCTGGCCACCCTCCGCATGCCGACCGGCATCACCTTCCTGGGCCAGCCGCTGTGGGGCTCGATCGGCTACGCGCTCCCGGCCGCCCTCGGCGCGGGCATCGCCTGTCCGGATCGCCGTGCCGTGCTCGTCATCGGTGACGGCGCCGCCCAGCTCTCGATCCAGGAGCTCGGCACCTGGATCCGCGAACAGATGAACGGCGTCATCATCCTGGTCGACAACAACGGCTATGCCATCGAACGCGCCATCCACGGCCCCGACGCGCCCTACAACGACATTTCCCCGTGGCGCTGGGCCGAATTGCCGCACGCCTTCGGCGGCGACGCCGAATCGGTGCTGACGTTGCGCGCGACCACGATCGGTGAATTGCGAGAATGCCTGAAGGCCGCGGCGGCCGAGCAGGACCGACTGGTCTTCCTGCAAGTCGTCACCGGGACGACCGATTACCCGCCCCTGGTCTCCGATATCGCGTCCGCGCTCACTCGCGCCAATAACCGCACGTAGGGGCCGATTACCAGCGGCGTCGCCGGGTCTGGCACAATACTCGGGTTGCCTTGGGCGCAGTCATGCCCGGGCACCGCCCAAATTATCCGGAGCACGAACCGGTCGAGCGCCTCTCGCGAGGTCAGCCGCCAGGTTCCTCTGTTCGCGCGAACTCCAATAAGGACGGAAATGAACACCCTCGACTTCGTCGACGCAAGCTCGCTGCGCAGCGACATCCCGGACTTCCGCCCGGGTGACACGGTCAACGTGCACGTGAAGGTTATCGAAGGCAACAAGGAGCGCATCCAGGTCTTCAAGGGCGTCGTCATCCGCCGCCAGAACGGTGGCATCCGCGAGACCTTCACCGTGCGCAAGGTCTCGTTCGGTGTCGGCGTGGAGCGCACCTTCCCGGTGCACAGCCCCAACCTCGACAAGATCGAGGTCGTGACCCGCGGTGACGTGCGTCGCGCCAAGCTGTACTACCTGCGCGATCTGCGCGGCAAGGCCGCCAAGATCAAGGAAAAGCGCTGAGGTAGCGACCGCCCGACCGAGTCGGGTCCGGTTCTTCACAGTGGACATTGTCGGCTCGCCACAGTGGACATTGTCGGCTCGCCGACGCCGAGTAGCCCGGCACCGCATGGATCTTCGCGGTGCCGGGCTACTCTGTCTTCCGTGGCAGACGAGAGCGAGTCGGTGACGATGTCCGGTTCGGGCGATGGCAGCGGGGCCGACATCCCCGAGACCCCCCAGCCGAAGCCGAAGAAGAAGCAGCGCCCGTTCTGGCAGGAGTTGCCCATCCTGATCGGTTTCGCGGCGCTCATTGTGGCGCTGCTGGTGACGTTCATCGGCCGGCCCTATGTAATCCCCTCGCAGTCCATGGAACCCACGCTGCACGGCTGCGCGGGCTGCACCGGCGACCGCATCTACGTGGAGAAGCTGAGCTACTACTTCGGCGATCCGCAGCCGGGTGATGTGGTGGTGTTCGTCGGACCGACCAGTTCGTGGAACAGCCACTACAAGTCGATTCGCTCCTCCAACACCGTGGTTCGCGGGATGCAGAACTTCCTGTCGTTCTTCGGCCTGGTGCCGCCGGACGAGAACGATCTGGTGAAGCGGGTCATCGCGGTCGGCGGGCAATCGGTGAAATGCTGTGACGCGCAAGGGCGGGTCATGGTCAAGGACAACACCCCCGGCGCCGAGTGGAAGTCCCTCGACGAGCCGTACGTGAAGTTCAACAACCCCTTCGATCCGGCCCACCCCGACATTCCCTTCGGCGGCTCCGGCCGCGCCTTCCCCGAGGTCAAGGTGCCCGAGGGCAACCTGTGGGTGATGGGCGACAACCGCGCCGAATCGGCCGACTCCCGCTACCACATGACCGATGAGCTGCAGGGCACCGTTCCCGTCAAGGACGTGCGCGGCAAGGCCGTGTTCAAGATCTGGCCGCCGAGCCGGATCGGACCGGTCAAGTCGCAGGACCCCCAGTAGCGGTGACGACCGCGGGATAATCGACCGGTGGGGAAGATGGCGAGCGGTGCCGCGGCGCCCGGCGTGAGCCGGAAACCGCGCGGCGGCAAGAAGATTCAGCGGATCGACCGCGGTGACTGGCCGCCGCGCGTGGTCATGCGCCCGGCCGGCGGGCTGCGCACGCTCGAGGCGGCGCTGATCCGCGGCGGGTTGGGTCCGGTCGCGGGCGTGGACGAGGCCGGGCGCGGCTGCTCGGCCGGGCCGCTGGTGGTGGCCTCGTGTTTGCTGCCGCCCAAGGCGTACGCCTCGCTGGCCGGTCTGGACGATTCCAAGAAGCTCACCGAGAACGTGCGCGAGCAGCTGTTCCCGATCGTCAAACGGGTGGCGCTGGCCTGGTCGGTGGTGGTGATACCGGCCTGGGAGATCGACGCCATCGGCATCCACGTCGCGAATATCGAGGGCATGCGCCGCGCCGTGGCCGGGCTCGATCCGGTGCCCGGATACGTGCTCACCGACGGCTTCCGGGTGCCCGGGATTCCGGTGCCGAACCTGCCCGTGATCGGCGGCGATGCCTCCGCGGCGTGCATCGCGGCGGCCAGCGTGCTGGCCAAGGTGACCCGGGATCGCATGATGGTCGAGATGGACCGGCAGTACCCGGGGTACGGTTTCGCTGCCCACAAGGGTTACAACACACCGGAGCACAATGAGGCGCTCACCCGCCTCGGCATCACCCCCGAGCACCGTCGGTCCTGGCGAAACGTCCGGGAGACCGGCCGAGTGGCTACCGACACGGCGTATGCGGGATGATGTCTCTACACCCAGTTGGGCGACAAGGAGGACGTTCCACCCGATGAGCGCCGAGGACCTCGAGAAGTACGAAACCGAGATGGAGCTATCCCTGTACCGCGAGTACAAGGACATCGTCGGCCAATTCTCGTACGTGGTGGAGACCGAACGTCGCTTCTACCTCGCCAATTCCGTCGAACTGCGTCCGCAGAACGCCGATGGCGAGGTGTATTTCGAGGTGCGGATGTCGGATGCATGGGTATGGGACATGTACCGGCCCGCGCGCTTCGTGAAGCACGTTCGCGTCATCACCTTCAAGGACGTGAATATCGAGGAGCTGGAGAAGACCGACCTGCGGCTTCCGGAGTAATCCACAGCCGCGGTTTTATCCACAGCTTCACAGTTTTCCCAGGTCGGCATGGCCGGGTCCGTCGCGGGCCCGGCCATGCTGGCTTCCATGGCACAGCATGTGGCGCTGGGAGCGCAGGGGGAGGAACTGGCCGCGCGGTTTCTGCGTGAGGCCGGAATGGAGATCGTCGACCGCAACTGGCGGTGCCGGTCGGGCGAGATCGACATCATCGGGCGCGACGGTGAGGTCACCGTCTTCGTGGAGGTGAAGACCCGTCGCGGGCTCACCTGCGGGCCGCCCCAGGAGGCCGTCACCTACCTCAAACAGCAGCGCATCCGCACGGCCGCCCAATACTGGCTGCGCGAACAGCCCGGGCCGTGGCGGCGCGTCCGCTTCGACGTCGTCGCGGTCCTGCTGCGCCTGGGCCGCGAACCCGAGATCCGCCATCTGAAGGCGGTGTTCTGACATGCCCCTGGGACGCGCGTATTCGGTGGCCGTCAACGGCGTGGAAGGCCAGCTGGTGGAGATCGAGGCCGACATCGGCCAGGGCCTCCCATCGGTCCACCTCGTCGGCCGCCCCGACACCACCCTCCAGGAATCCCGCGACCGGGTCCGCGCCGCCGTCACCAACTCCGGCGAGAAATGGCCCGACGGCCGCGTAATCCTGGCCCTGTCCCCGGCCACCCTCCCCAAGGTCGGCAGCGTCTACGACCTCGCCCTCGCCGGCGCCGTCCTCGACGCCGCCGGCGCAATCCCCTCCAACCGCCTCGCCGAATCCGTCCTCCTCGGCGAACTGGCCCTGGACGGCCGCGTCCGCCGCGTCCGCGGCATCCTCCCGGCAGTCCTGGCCGCCCGCACCGCAGGCCGCCGCACCGTCATCGTCCCCACCGACGCCCTCCCCGAAGCGGGCCTGGTCGACGGCATCCGCGTCCTCGGCGCGGGAACGCTGATCGAACTGCTGGATTGGTTTCGTGGAGGGGGCGAGCTGGCCCGCCCGGAACCGATGCAGACTCCGGTTCCGCCGTCTATCGGCGATCTGCGGGAGGTCGTGGGCCAGGACGAGGCCCGCTGGGCTCTCGAGGTCGCGGCGGCGGGCGGTCACCACCTGCTCCTTACCGGCCCACCCGGCATCGGCAAAACGATGCTGGCACAACGCCTTCCGGGGCTGCTGCCGCCACTGCGCGAGCGGGATTCCCTGGAGGTCACCGCGATTCACTCTGTAGCGGGCACGCTGTCGGATGACGCACCGCTTGTCACCGCACCACCCTTCGTGGCTCCGCACCATTCGTCGTCGGTCGCGTCCATGATCGGTGGCGGCTCGGGGTCCGCACGGCCGGGCGCGGTGAGCTGTGCCCACCGCGGGGTGTTGTTCCTCGATGAGTGCGCGGAAATCTCCACCAAGGTGTTGGAGGCATTGCGAACTCCCTTGGAAGAGGGCGAGGTTCGCATCGCCCGGCGTGACGGAGTCTCCCGTTATCCGGCCCGATTCCAGTTGGTTCTGGCCGCGAATCCCTGCCCCTGCGCACCCGCCCGCGATATCGATTGCATCTGCGCGCCCCTGGCCCGGCGCAGGTATCTGGGCAAACTGTCGGGACCGTTGATGGATCGCATAGACCTCTCGGTCCAGATGCATGCTCAGGCCGCTGGCGCGTTCACCGGCGACGAGGTCGAAGGCAGCGAGGTGGTCCGGGCACGGGTGACCGCCGCTCGGGAGGCAGCCGCGAAGCGCTGGGCGGAACTCGGTATGGCCACCAACGCGGAGGTACCGGGACACGTGCTCCGCCAGCGTTTTCGGTTGCCCCACGACGCTCTCGCCCCGGTCGAGAACGCGCTCCGGCACGGGCGGATGTCCGCCCGCGGTGCGGATCGCGCCATCCGAGTCGCCTGGACCATTTGCGATTTGCGCGGTGGTGAGGTGCCAAATGGTCAGGATGTCCTGCAGGCCCTGAGCTTTCGGCAGCGAGGTGGCGCATGAGCGCTGAGGTCTCGAATGCGGATGAGCGGCGGTTGGCTTGGGTTTATTTGTCTCGGGTGGTGGAGGGGCCGTGTGCGGCGTTGTCGGGGTTGATCGAGTCGGTGGGGGTGGTGG
>NZ_BAAFGR010000183.1:0-13728 GCF_041154655.1 Nocardia sp. JMUB6875 | reverse complement strand
GTGCGGCGGAGCATGGCGTCCGGGTCGTACTTCAGGCGGAAGATCTCGCGGGGCGACAGGGCCGGGGCCTGGTCGAGGAGGGGGAGTTGGGCCGCCAGCACCTGGTCGGCGAGGGTGCGCAGGCCGTCGAGCTCCGGTTTGGGTTGGGCCACATAGACGTTCACGAGGTAGTGGCCGCGTGCCATGGTGGCGGCCAGGGACGCGATGCCGGGCCGCCAGTGGGCCTTGGCGCTCGGCTGCTTGTCGAGGGTGACGGGGACGTTCTGGTCGGCGGCGACGGCGAAGTCGGCGGCCTCCAGTTGGTCCGCGGCCGCTTGCGCCCGCTGCTCGTCGGGGAATTGCAGGACCGTGACGTTGAAGGAGGTGGCGTCCGGATTTCCGGTCGCGCCCGCGAAGGGATTGAAGTTGGCCGAAAGGTCTCCGCCGGACTTGGCCAGCTCGTGGGTGCTGGCCGCGGACGAGAAGCCGAACATCATGCCGTTGCTCTCCAGCACGGGCTGGACGGCACCGGCCAGGACCATCGAATACTTCGCGGTCCCGGTCGAAAGCAGCGACAGCGACAGGACATTGTGGCCGAACTTCGGATCGACATCGGTCCCGACGACGACATTGTCGGCCAGTCGCGCCAGGGCGAGGGCCTTGCCGTCCTCCGATCCGTAGAAGCCCGTCGAGCGGACGTCGAGTGGATCGGTGGGGTAGTTGCCGACGGCCAGCTTCCGGACGTCGACCTCGCCGGGAGTCGCGGTACCCGGGGTGCCGGAGCCGCAGCCGACCAGGAACGCGGCGGTCAGTCCGAGCGTGAGGGCGCCGAAAACCGTTCCGGCGGTGGAACGGTGAGCATGGAGGAGCTTCACGATTCCCCTACTTGTCGTTGGCGAGGATGGCGTACTGCGCGGACACCCGCTGGTACACGTCCTGCAGCTGTTGTGACCACACCGCGGCGACGTACCGGCCGAAGGTGACATAGCAGTTGAAGGGGAACTCGGACTTGCGTGGGCCGTGGTACTTCACGCAGCGCGCGTTCGGCAGACCCGGCGGGGAGTCGATCCTGTGCTGGAATTTGTCGACGAACGCCGTGTCGAAATAGGTCTGCGCGGCCGCGGTGTCACGCGTCCGGATCAGTTCTCCCGCACCGAAACCCACGAGATCTACGCCGGTCTGTTCGAAGAGCGCGCGACTCTTGGCCGGGTCGTCCCGCTTGTGTAGCGCGCCGTGTCGATCGAGGGTGCCGTTGAAGGCGTTGGCGGTTCGGTCACCGTCCGGGCGGGCGAGAGTGAGCCGGAGGATGCCGTCGGGGTCGAGTGGCAGCCCGGCGAGCTTGTCGGGAGCCGTCGCCTGGAAGGTCTTCAGCCGGTCGGCAGTCACCTCGATCGCCTTGTCGGCCAACGCTATCGGCGCGGGCTCGGGAGGCACGTTCCAGTAGCTCTGCAGGTAGGAGTTCTCCGAATTGTGGATCAGGGTGACGATGACGAAACGCCCCGTCGGGTACCAAGACGCCAGGTTCTGCTTCTTCGGATTCCACAACATCTGCGCGCCCGGATACGTGTTCGACTGCACCGGAACGACTTCGGCGCGTTCCTCATCCTTCAGATCGAAGCCGGTGCGGGCCAGTGCGGCGGCGGCATTCGTCGCGGCGGTATCGCTGTCGAAGATCATGATCGCGTCGTCGAGCGAACGGCGACCCGCTTCCGCCGGAGACTGTGCGGCGGTGGCGAAACCGGACAGGAAACCCGGTGTGTCCTCGTCGAAGTGATCGACATTGAGATAGCCGGAGAACGAATTCTTCTTCAGGAAGACATGGGGGACATCGGTATTCGTCGTCAACTCGGGATCGATCTCGGAGGCCAGCGGCATGATGTTCCCGAGCCGGAGCGCCTCGATCACCCGCGCCCGCGCCGCCGGATCGGGAGTGGTGGGATCCGTCGGCTTCGTCGCGTAGTTGCCGGTGTCGAGTTTGGTCAGGTCGGCTGTCTTGTCCTCGGCCCCACTGGATTCCGACCCGCACCCGGCGCTCGCGAGTACCGAGACCGCCAGCGCGGCGGCCGCCGCAGCACGCAGCCGGATGCGGGTCGACCGTAGTCGGCCGGTACCGAAACCCATGTCGTGCGTTTCCCCCTCGTCGATCGGCTCCGGGCCGAATTCGATCAGCGCCGCGCCCCGGCCCCGGTCAGGTAGTGCTGTTCGGCCGGGGTCGTGACCATCTGCGCGGTCGTCATGGTGGCGGGCGTGTGGACGGTGATGGTGTGAGGTGCGTCCGGATGCTGGACGATGGTGACATCCGCGTCGGGCTGGTAATCCTCGGAGATCGCGCCGTGGATGGTGACCACGGTGGCCGAGCCCGGGGGAGCGCTGGCGGGGACGCCGTCGAAGACGATGACCGTGGCCGCCGGATTGGCCAATCGGCCCGTCACCGCGGTGCCGCGCGAGCTGTGGGTCACCGAGGACGCCAGCGAAAGCGCGTTCGGAGCAGCCACATTCGCCACCATGGCCTGCCAGGCGCCCGGGCGGGCGGTATGGACCACCGCGCCCGCGCCGAGGGCGATGGCACGCAGGATGACCTGCTGGGCCAGCGGCAGACTCGCGATGATGTCGATGCGGCGGGAGCCGTCGCCGATGAGCGGGACGGCGATACCGCTGCCGGTGGCGTCCGCGCCGATGAGCTGGCCGCAGCCCGCGGTCGGCATCGCGATATCGGTGAGGACGTCGACCGGACCGCGGTAACCGCTGGGGCGAACCTCCTGGGTGCCGTAGGACAGGATGTCCATGAGCGCCCAAAGCTGGCGGCGCGGCAGCTCTTTCAGGCCCGCAACCGGGGGTTCGCCGTGCTCGTAAGGCGTGTCGTAGCGGACGCGAGCGTCCACCTCGATGATGCTGGCGGGCTGGCCGGGCTTGGCGTTCGGCTCGGGGACCGGCTGCAGGCGCACGGTCACCGTGGTGGCGAGGCTGCGCACCGACCAGATCTTGGCCAGGCCATCGGAATTGAAGAGCTGGGGATCGATCTGGTAGCTGGTGAGGTAGACCCCGTTGTGCTCCAGATTGTCCGGGTGCTCGGTGAGTTCGGCGACCGGGATGCCGCGGGTGAGCTCGCGCAGCGCGGTCGTCATCTCCGAGTTGGTGAGCACGGACGCCGTAATGCCATGTCCGGCCAGGCGATTCGCGACCCGGCGGGTGGCGACCAGGGCCGAGCGCAGCGCGCCCTCCGGACCGCCGCCGCGATTGTCGACCGCCTTGGCATTGCCGAGCGGGTTCAGCCGCAGCACCAGCCACATGGTGCGGTGCGCGATGGCGGGCAGTGGGCCGAGGATCTCGTCGTAGAGGCGGCCCAGCGGCGCGATGCTGGCCGCGTAACCGGAGATGACGGCTTCGGGGCTGGCGGTGCGGGTGCCGGTGCTGATGACGTCGATCGAATGCAGCTCGACATCGTATTGCCGCAGGCAGGCGGCGATCTCGTGGAGCGGCAACAGCTGATCGGTACTCAGCGAGCCGCGCCGCAGCAGGGTCAGGGTGTCCGGCGGCGGATCGATGCGCAGCATGGTTGTCAACAGCGTGCCGTCCCAGCGCAATCCGCAACTGCCGCCCTCGGGCATCGGAACGTCGACCGCGGCGTTCTCGTCGAAGTTCTTGCGCTGCGCCCGCTTCCACCGATACGCGACCCAGCGGCCCAACCGCATGCCGACCGGTACCCCGGCCACCGGGGCCAGCCCGATCAGCACGGGCACCAGTCCGGCGATCAATGCCGCCCACCAAGGCGTCTGCAACGCGACCGCGACCAGCGACGCCACGACGCCGACCAACGCCACCGGAATCACCAGCGACAGCGGAAGATTCCGCAACAACCACAAATCATCGGACCGCAGCTCGGCCGAAACCACTTTGGCAGCCTGCGAATCCGCGGAAGGCTGAGCATGCCGCCCCCGAGCCGACGGCTCCGGCTGCGCCGGGGGCCGCTCCTCGGCCGGTCGCGGCTGCGGCGGCGCGGGTCGCGGCGGCGCGGCTACGCTCGAGCCACCCGCAGCGTTCGAACCACCCGGCGCGAAGCCATCGAACCCGCCGTGCCCGAAGTCGCCTCTCTCACCGCGGGATTGGTCACCCGGCCGGGCACTGCCGAAGCCGGGTCCACCGGTTCCATAGCGGTCAGGCTCGCCCCGCCCGTAGGGGTTCCGCTCGCCCTGCGGACGGTCGCCGGGGCTGTTCGGCCCGCGCCCAACCGGTCCGTTCGGTGCGAAGTCGCCGCGCCCACCGCTGCCAGGACCGTTCGGAGTGGGTCCACCGGGGCCGAAACCCTGCTGGCCCCGGCCATATTCACGCGGGTCGCGCTGGGGGTTGGCATCAGGTGTGTTCGGCGCGAAGTTGCCCCGCCCGCCTTGGGGAGTGCCGCCCGGCGGGCGATGGTGCTGCCCGTCTCCGGGGTACCCCCCATCCCCGCCGTAGGGGTTCCCACCATTTCCGCCCGGCTGATAGCCGCCCGCTCCCCGCGGAAAGTCGTTCACAGTTCAGTACGCCCCTCAGTCGGCGGCCGACGACAAGTTCAGCGAGGCGAGCAGGGTGCTCAGCGCGGCCTTCATGTCGGGACCTTCGATCCGCATCAGCACCGACTCGTCGACGGCGCTCAGATCGATGGATTCGTCATTGGCCAACCGGAATTCACGCTCTTCCTCGGCGGCCTCGATCAGGTTGCGGATGAAACGGCCGTTGCCGGCCAGGTCGACACCGCGGCGGGGCTGCCCGCTCTGGTCGGTGCTCTCCATGTCGTAGAGCCGGGCGCAGGTCGCGACCAGCGCCTCCAGCGCGTCCTCGGACAGTTCCGAATCACGCTTGGAGGCGACGACCTGACCGATCGCGCCGAGCTCCTCCGCGGTGTAGGACGGGAATTGCAGCCGCTTGGCGAAACGCGAGGCCAGACCGTCATTGGAGGCCAGGAAGCGGTCGATCTCGCCGTCGTATCCGGCGATGATCACCACCAGCCGGTCGCGGTCGTTCTCCATGCGCGCCAGCAGCGTGTCGACGGCCTCGCGGCCGAACGCGTCACCGCCCGAAAGACCCTGCTGGATCAGGGTGTACGCCTCGTCGATGAACAGCACGCCGTCCATGGCGGTGTCGATCAGGGCGTCGGTCTTGATTGCGGTCGAGCCCAGGTGCTGGCCGACGAAGTCGGAGCGCTTGGTCTCGACCACCTTGTCGGTCTTGAGAATGCCCAGGCCGCAATAGATCTTGGCGACCACGCGCGCGATGGTGGTCTTACCGGTTCCGGGCGGGCCGGTGAAGGCCAGATGCTGACCGCGCGCCGAGCTCGAAAGCCCCTTCTCCGCACGGATCTTCGCCAGCTGCGCACTCGACTGCAGCTTGGCGACCTGCGTCTTCACCGCCGCCAGACCGATCTGCCGGTCCAGTTCGGCCCGGGCCTGCGCCAGGATCTCCTTGGCGCGGTCCTCGTGCTCGGCGGCCTGCTTCTCCTCTAGCGAAGGCGCCGAGGCCGGATCCCACTTGTCGGTGCGGGCCTCGATCACCTCCCGGCTGGTGAGGGTGATCCGGTAGGTGCGGTCGCGCATGGCCGCGGCGTTCGCCTCGAAATCCGGTGCCTGCGAATACACCTTCTCGAACAGCGACTGCGCCTCATCGGCCTGACCCTGTTCGCGCAGGCACAGGCCGCGGCAGAACATGGCGGCGGTGCGCGCGGCCGGGATCGGGCCCGCCTCCGCGGCCTCCATGCGACGGATCGCCTCGGCGAACAGACCCAGCTGCGCACAGGCTGTGCCGACCATCACATGCGCGCCCGCGGCCAGATACGGGTCTTCCCAGGCGTCGGAGCCGTTGAGCACGGCCATCACATCCGGCCAGCGCTGGGTGTTGTAGTGCAGGATGCCGCGCACGTATTTGGCGATGCGGCCGTCGATCTCGAAATCCGGGTCCGAAGCCCGCGCGCGGCGGTGCTTTTCGAGCTCGTCGAGCACCTGCTCGGCCTCGTCGAAGGACTTCTCGGCGATCAGATGCGCGGCCCAGGCGAGGTGGATCTCGGTGAAACCGGCCAGCGGATAGTCGATGTAGAGGCCCGGCAGAAAACGTCCGGCAAGCTGCCGCGGCTGCAGCCCCAACCGGCGCTGTTCGCGTCCCAGCGAGACCGTGCTGCACTTGTACAGGTTGCTCAGAACATCCGTGGTGATCTCACCGGCGGCGGCCCGGCCCAGCCAGGCGTCGGCCATGGTGGGATCCCATTCGGTGGCGCGCTGAAAGGCCAGTTTCGCGTAGTCGAGATCCCGGTTCGACTCCTGGCCCTCGATGCTCAACCCCAAAGACAGCACACCGGCGTCGAAGGCGCGCTGGGCCTGGCGAGTGTCGATCATCCTAGTCGAACCCCGAATTCGTCGAACCTGGTTGGTCTTTCGTTCACAATCCCCACCCACACGGTGCGATCGCACAGCTGCGGACAGTCGGATACATTATGGTTAACCGCCCTGGGCGGGCAACTGTTGAAGCGACAGGGGAGCAGTTCAGCAAGTGACAGCACAGTCGATCAGTGGCCCGCGCGCCGCTGAACCCGAATTGTGTCGCGTGTCCGTCATCGGGGGGAACACCCAGCTCGACGTCGGCCTACCGGCAAACGTGCCGATCGCCGCGTTCATCGGTGATCTGGTGCGGCTCATCGAATCCCGCAATCCCGATCCCATCGGCGGTGAAGAGGGCGGAACGCCCTTGCAATCGCAGCATTGGACACTGGCCAAATTGGGCCGCGACATGATCGCGCCGAGTCAGACGCTCAATGACGCCGAGATCTACGACGGCGAATTGCTGGTGCTGCGGGCGGTTTCCGCCAAGGAAGCGCCCGCGCTGTTCGACGACGTGATCGACGCTGTGTCGAGGCTCACGGCCGAGGAGTTCCGCAGCTGGTCGCCGAGCGCGGCCCGCTGGACCGGACTCGTGGCCGGGGTGGCCGCGGTGGCGTTCGCGATTGTGCTGGGGCTGATCTCGCGTTCCGGCGGCGACCGGTTCGTCGCGCCGCCGCTGCTGCTGGGCGGGGCCATCGCGGCGCTGGTCGCCGGGGCGATCGCCATGCGCAAGTACGCCGATGAGCTGACCGCGACCGTTTTGACGCTGTGCATGCTGCTGCTGACCTTCGGCGGTGCGGCGCTGCTGGTGCCGGGATCGATCGGCAGTCCGCATCTGATGATGGGCGCGGCGGCGACATTGCTGCTGGCCATCGTCGGCTATCGGATCATCGGGGCCGGTGCGGCCGTGGTGTCCGCGGTGGTCACGCTGCTGCTGTTGGCCGGGGTCGGCGCGGCCGTCCGGATGGTCTGGGATACGGGCATTCCCAAGATCGCCTCGGGCGTGATGGTCGTGTCGATCATCGTGCTGTCGATGGTGCCTCGCCTGGCCGCCATGCTGGCCCGGCTGCCCGTGCCGCCGGTGCCGACCGCGGGCGCGGCCATCGATCCGGCCGACCACGAACCGCGGCCCACGATCGAGGGCATCGGCGCGATCGGTGCGACCGTGCTGCCGTCCGCGCACGGGCTCGGGCTGCGCGCCCGCACCGCGAATCAGTTCCAGACCGGCATCGTGATGGGTGCGGCGATCGGCGCGTCCGCCGGTGCGCTGGGCACCGCCGATCCACTGCACTCCGATCGCTGGCAGGGCATCGCGCTGGCCGTGGTCGTCTCGATCATTCTGTGCCTGCGCGGACGCGCGTTCGCCGATCTCACCCAGGCGGCCACGCTGATCGTCAGCGGCTGCGTCACTTTCATCGCGCTGGCGGTGGGGCTGGCGCTCGGTGACGACGGCATGCTGCTCGTCTCGGCCGGGCTGCTGCTGGTATTCGCGGTGGGGGCCATCGGATTCGGCGTCATCGGACCTCATGTCGAGGTCACACCGGTTACCCGGCGCTTCAACGAGATCTTCGAATACGGCCTGATCTGCTCGATCGTCCCGTTGGTGCTGTGGGTCATGGACGTCTACTCGACGGCTCGGAACATATGAGTCGGCGTCCTGGAAACTGGGCGCGAACACTGTGTGCGGCTGCGGTTCTCGGTGGCGCGCTGCTGGGACCGCAGGCCTCCGCGGGAGCCGCACCGGCGGCGCTGGGCAAGACGGTCGAACCGCCGTCCTCCGATTTCGGTACGCAGGAGGCGCGCGATCGCCTGCGGGACGCGCAGGACAAGGCCGGTAAGCCCGCACCCCTGGTGACGACCGAGAAGAAGGTCGAATGCGGCAACCAGTGGTACCTGAAGAACAAGGTCGTGCCGCGCGATGAGTCGGTCGCGCAGAAGGTGCTGGATCTGCCCGCGGCCTGGCAGGCCAATCCCGGATTCGGGAATCGCGGTGCGGGACAGACCATCGCGGTGATCGATACCGGTGTGGCGCCCAATCCGCGGCTGGATGTGGTGCCCGGCGGCGATTTCGTCTCCGGCAGTGACGGCACCGAGGATTGCGACGGTCACGGGACCGCGGTGGCGGGCATCATCGCCGCGAAGCCCAGTCCCGACGACGGGCTGGTGGGTGTCGCGCCGGACGCGCAGATCCTGGCCATTCGGCAGTTCAGCGATCACTATCAGGCCAAGGACCAGAGCGGCGGCGACAAGCCACCGGGGACCATGAGCGCGCAGGGGTACGGGCCGAGCCTGACCCTGGCCGCGGCGGTGGTGCACGCCGTCGACATGGGGGCCAAGACCATCAATATCTCCGAAGCCGCTTGCACGGCAGCCGATTCGCCGACCGGTGACGAGGCGCTCGGGGCCGCGGTGCACTACGCCTACGACCACCAGGTGGTCGTGGTCGTCGCCGCGGGCAATCTGGATTCGACCTCGGGTTGCGGGACCCAGAACGGCGTTTACAGCAATAACGAGACCGGCTGGAAGAGCGTGAAGACGATCTCCAGTCCGGCCTGGTTCGACAAGTACACGCTGTCGGTGGGGTGGATCGCGCCCGACGGCAACCCGTCCGGCAATACGCTCTACGGTCCGTGGGTGGGTGTCGCGGCGATCGGCCAGGATCTGGTCTCGCTGGACAGCAAGTCCCCGGGCGCGCTGATCAACGCGACCGGCGTCGACAACAACGGAAAGGTCATCGGCCTCAACGGAACCAGCTTCGCGGCGCCGCAGGTGGCCGGGCTGGCGGCGCTGCTGCGGGCCAAGTACCCGGACTGGACGGCGCGGCAGATCATGAACCAGATCATCCTGACCGCGCATCAGCCCGGGAACGGGCGCGATGATCGCGTGGGCGCGGGCATGATCGATCCGGTGGCGGCGCTGACCGCGCGGTTCCCGGACGAGGTGCTGAACTCCGAGGATCCGGTGCTGCCGATCCATGTCGGAGCCGATAAGCCGCAAGCTTTCCCGACACCAGAGAAGCCCATCGGCCCACCGCGCTTGCCGCGGCTGGTGGCCACCGTCGGCACCATTGTCTGCCTGTCCGCGCTGGGAATCGGTCTCGCCGTGTCGATTCCGTTCCGGCGACGTCGACGCGACGACGAACTGCCCGACCTCGATTAGAGACGACCGGAGAAATACCTGATGGCAACCGAAGGTTTCGTGCGTCGCCCGCGTATCGCCCCGCCGCGTGCGCCGGGCGGTGAGATGGCGCTGACGGCGCCGCCGGAGATTCCGCGCCCCGTGCCCGCGCCGCTGATGAGCAAGCTGATGCCGGTGGTCATGGTGGTCGCCATGATCGGCATGCTCGCCATGATGTCGCTGATGGGCCGCTCCATGCTGTCCAACCCGTACATGATGATGATGCCGATGATGATGATCATGTCGATGGCCGGCATGCTCATGGGTCAGCGCGGCTCGTCCAAGAGCTCCGCGGAACTGAACGAGGAACGCAAGGACTACTTCCGCTACCTCGACCAGACGCGGCGCGAGGTGCGGCGCACCGGGCAGAAGCAGCTGGAGACGCTGATCTGGAGTCATCCGGAGCCGTCGGATCTGCCGTCCATCGTGGGCACGCGGCGCATGTGGGAGCGGCGGCCCAATGATCCGGACTTCGGGCATGTGCGGGTCGGGATCGGCACGCACCGGCTCGCCGCCAAGCTGGCGCGGCCGGAGACCGGTCCGCTCGAGGATCTGGAGCCGGTGTCCACCGTCGCGTTGCGGCGTTTCGTGCGAACGCATTCCGTGGTGCACCACCTGCCGACCGCGGTGTCGTTGCGTGCCTTCCCGGCCATCAATATCGAGGGACCGGCCGAGGACACGCGCGGGCTGGTGTGGTCGATGCTGATGGAGCTCACCGCGTTTCACGGACCTGACCACGTCGCGGTCGCCATCGTCACCGCCGAACCCGACTGCGAGGCCTGGGCGTGGGCGAAATGGCTGCCGCACGTGCAGCACGCCACCGAACGCGACGGCATGGGCGCGGCGCGCATGATCTACGGCTCGCTCGGCGAGCTGGAGACGGCGCTGGCCGACGACCTGCTCGAGCGCGGGCGGTTCATGCGCAATCCGCAGCCGACCGCGGGGCGGCTGCACCTGGTCGTGGTCATCGACGACGGATACGTCAGCGGCAGTGAGCGTTTGATCAGCGAATCCGGTCTGGACGCGGTCACCGTCATCGACGTGAGCTCCGCCGAGAACAGCCTGGCCGCGCGGCGCGGGCTGCAGCTGGTCGCCGCCGGGGGCGAGGTGTTCGC
Organism: Nocardia sp. JMUB6875; assembly: GCF_041154655.1. Lineage (NCBI taxonomy): Bacteria > Bacillati > Actinomycetota > Actinomycetes > Mycobacteriales > Nocardiaceae > Nocardia > Nocardia sp. JMUB6875. The sequence goes on along the minus strand of NZ_BAAFGR010000183.1, from coordinate 3,113 downwards.
CAAGAGCGCGGCGGGCACCGAGAAGTTCGCCAATGCCGACAGCGTGACCCTGCCCGAGGTGGAGGCGTTCGCGCGCAGCCTGGCGCGGTACCGGATCGCCACCGCGGCGCAGATCGTGAGCCTGGGCGACAACACCTCCGCGGCCGACCCGGGTCTGATGAGCCTGCTCAAGATTCCGGACGCCGCGCAGATCGATCCGGCCAAGGTGTGGCGCACCCGCGCCGGGCGCGAGCGGCTGCGAGTGCCGATCGGCATCACCCCGGACGGAACGCCGGTCGAGATCGACATCAAGGAATCGGCCGAGAACGGTATGGGCCCGCACGGCCTGTGCATCGGCGCCACCGGCTCGGGTAAGTCGGAATTCCTTCGCACGCTGATTCTTTCGATGGTCACCACGCACTCGCCGGATCAGCTCAATCTGATCCTGGTCGACTTCAAGGGTGGCGCGACCTTCCTCGGCATGGATCCGCTGCCGCACGTGGCGGCGGTCATCACCAACCTGGAAGAGGAGCTCGAGCTCGTCGACCGTATGCGCGACGCGCTCGCCGGTGAGATGAACCGGCGGCAGGAACTGCTGCGCTCGGCGGGCAACTTCGCCAACGTCGTCGAGTACGAGAAGGCGCGCGCGGCCGGCGTGCCGCTGGATCCGCTGCCCGCGCTGTTCGTGGTCATCGACGAGTTCTCCGAATTGCTCTCGCAGAAGCCGGATTTCGCGGATCTGTTCGTGATGATCGGCCGACTGGGCCGATCGCTGCACGTCCACCTGCTGCTCGCCTCGCAGCGGCTGGAGGAGAACAAGATGCGCGGGCTCGACTCGCACCTGTCGTATCGGATCGGTCTGCGGACGTTCTCCGCCAACGAATCCCGCGCGGTGCTGGGTATCACCGACGCCTACCACCTGCCCGGTATCCCGGGCTCGGGTTATCTGAAGAGCGACGCCTCGGATCCGTTGCGGTTCAACGCGACCTACGTGTCCGGGCCCTATGTCGCGCCGCGCGCGGCCCGGCAGGCCGCGGACGGTACGACCGTCGTCGAAGCGCCGCCGCGCGAGTTCACCGCCGGGCAGGTCGAGATTCTCGAGCAGCCCGAACCCGAGACGCCGTTCGATCCGCTGGATCTGCTGCCGCCCCCGCCGCCCGCCGCGGACGAGGGGCTGCCCGACAGCCTGCTGCAGACCGTCGTGAAACGCCTGACCGGGCACGGCCGTCCGGCGCACGAGGTGTGGCTGCCGCCGCTCGCGGAATCGCCGACCGTGGACATGCTGCTGCCGGATCCGGACTGGCGCTCGCCGGTCAACCGGCACGGGCAGCTGTGGATGCCGATCGGCATCATCGACAAGCCGTACGAGCAGCGTCGTGACGTGCTGACCATCAATCTGGCCGGCGCGCAGGGCAATGTGGCGGTGGTCGGCGGTCCGCAGTCGGGTAAGTCGACCACGCTGCGCACCATCATCATGTCGGCGGCGGCCACCCACACGCCCGAGCAGGTGCAGTTCTACTGCCTCGACTTCGGTGGCGGTTCCATGGCCGGTCTGGTCGGGCTGCCGCACGTGGGTTCGGTTGCGGGCAAGATGGATTCGGACCGGGTGCGGCGCACCATCGCCGAGCTCACCACCCTGCTGCGCGAGCGCGAGGAGCGGTTCGCGGCCCAGGGCATCGAATCCATGGCCGAGTTCCGGCGGCGCAAGCACGACGCCATGGCCGCGGGGCAGGCCGACCATCCGGTGCTGGCCGACCGATTCGGCGACGTGTTCCTGGTCATCGACAACTGGCAGGTGGTGCGCGAGGAGTTCGACAGCCTGGAGCCGCAGGTCGGACAGCTTGCCGCACAGGGTCTTTCGTACGGCATCCACGTCATCCTGGGCGCCAACCGGTGGGGTGAGATCCGCGCCTCGGTGAAGGACATGATCGGTACCCGCATCGAGCTGCGGCTGGGCGACCCTTCGGATTCCGAGATGGGCCGACGCGTCGCGGTCAACGTGCCGTTGAACCGGCCCGGCCGCGGTCTCACCGCCGACCAGCTGCACATGCTGATCGCCATGCCGCGCCTGGACTCCGACACCAACGCGCAGAACCTGGCCGAGGGTGTGGCCGCCGCGCGCACCGAGATGCAGGCCATCTGGGGCGAGCGGCGCGCACCCGAGGTGCGCACGCTGCCCGGCAGCGTTCCGCGCGAGCACGTGCTGGACCTGCTCCGCCGCGACGGCATTCAGCAGAGCCCGACCAAGGTGGCCATCGGCATCGGCGAATCCGAACTCCAGCCGATCGTCCTGGACTTCGCCGCCGACCCGCACTTCATGGTCTTCTCCGAGGTCGAGTCCGGCAAAACGACGGTGCTGCGCAACATCATTCGCGGCATCGCGGAAAGCTCCAACGCCGACACCGCCCGCGTCATCCTCATCGACTACCGCCGCACCCTGCTGGGCGTCCTGGAAGGCGACCAGCTCGCCGGCTACTCCACGTCGTCCCAGACCTGCGGCGGCATGATCAAGGAAGTAGTCAACTACCTCTCCAAGCGCATCCCCGGCTCCGACATCACCCCCCAGCAGTTGCGTGACCGCGACTGGTGGACCGGCCCTGAAATCTACGTCGTAGTCGACGACTACGACATGGTCGTAGCAGGTGGAAACCCCTTGGGCGCCTTGGTAGAACTCCTCCCACAAGCCCGAGACATCGGCCTCCACGTCATCATCTCCCGCAACATGGGCGGCATCTCCCGAGCCCTCTACGACCAGGTCCTGGGTTCCATGAAGAACCTCTCCGTCCCGGCCCTCTTGATGAGCGGCTCCCGAGACGAGGGCAAACTCATCGGCGACATCCGCCCGATGCGCCTCCCACCCGGCCGAGGCATCCTCTGGTCCCGCTCCCGCGGCGACGAAATGATCCAAATCGCCGACCTCCCCGCCCTGTAACCCAGTGCGCGCCTAGAGCGCGACAGCATCCGGCCCCCACGACCCGAGCACACCACGGCTCAGGTGGTGGGGGCCGGTCCCGGTTCGACGATGCCCTGGCGGGTGCGGAGGAAGGGGTGCTGCGTGATCTGCCACGTGGTGGTGGGCGTGGGATTCGGTGTGAAACGGGTGGATTCGCCCGCCGTGAGGGTGAGGGCCGGGC
>NZ_BAAFGR010000182.1:0-13992 GCF_041154655.1 Nocardia sp. JMUB6875 | reverse complement strand
CCACCGCGGCCTGGAGTTCGTCGCTGAGGGTGAGGGTGTCGGCGGGGATCACCTCGGCGAGGGCGTTGATGGTGGGGCGGGGGAGGGTCGTCAGTTCGAGGTGGGTGACCGAGGCTTCGGAGCCGCGGTGGATGCGGGCGCGCACCACGGTGCCCTCGATATCGATCTGGACGCCGTTGTTGCGGGCGATGCTGCGCGCCCGGGGGAGGAGTGGCTCGGGTTTGGTGAGGTTGAGGGGTTCGGCGAGGCGGACCCAGTCCTTGCCCCAGGCGGTGTATCCGAATTCGTTGTCTGCCATGTCAGTTCCCCCGCTTCCGGCGCAGCAGTTCCATGAGTCGTTCGTCGTCGAGGCGGGCGAGTTCGGCGACCCCGGCGGCGTCGGTGAGGTCGGTGAGGGCGGATTTGCGGTCGTGCATGCCCGCGATGTGCTCCTCGATGGTGGTGCCCGAGGTCAGGGTGGTGACGGTGACGGTGCGGGTCTGGCCGATGCGGTGGGCGCGGTCGGAGGCCTGCGCCTCCACGGCCGGATTCCACCAGCGGTCGAAATGGATGACGTCGGCGGCGCGGGTCAGGGTCAGGCCGGTGCCCGCCGCGCGCAGGCTCAGCACCAAGACCGGTGGGCCGTCGGGTGATTGGAAGTTGGCCACGATCTCGCCGCGCTGCTGCTGGTCCAGGCCGCCGTGGAAGAACGGCGCCGTCACCCCGAACTCCTCGGCGCAATGCCGGACCAGCAGCTCACCGGTCTTGCGGTACTGCGTGAAGATCAGGGTGGGCGCGTCGTTGTCGAGGTTGCTGGCCAGGATGTCGGAGCAGACGTCGAATTTCCCGGAGCGCCCGAGCAATTCGTCCAGGTCCCCGGTGATCAGCCCCGGATGGTTGCACACCTGCTTGAGCTCGGTCAGCACCGCCAGCACCCGCGTATGCCGCTGCGCGCCCGAACCGAAGCCCGCCGCCTCGGCCTTGTCCAGCAGCCGGTCGTAGAGCTCCTCCTGCTCCGCGCTCAGATCGCACACCAGATCGGTGTGGATCTTGGCGGGCAGCGCCGCCGCCACCTGGGACTTGCGGCGGCCCAGCACAACCGGCTCCAGCGCGTCGCGCAATCGCAGCACCGCGTTCGCCGACCCCTCGGTGATCGGCCGCACGAACCGCCGCCGGAACTGCGCCTTGTGCGTGAACTCCTGCGGCACCACCAGATTCAGCAGCGCCCACAGCTCGTCGAGGTGATTCTCCACGGGCGTGCCGGTCAACGCGATCCGCGCATCCGCCGGAATGCTCCGCGCCGCCTTCGCCACCTGGGTCCGCGGATTCTTCAGCACCTGCGCCTCGTCGAAAACCACACTCGCCCAGCGCTGCCCGGCCAGCGCCTCCCCGTGCCCGCGCAGCGTCGGATACCCGGTCACCACGATGGTCCCCGCCTCCGCCCGCGGCGCGTCCCCGCCCCGCCAGGCCACCGCCCGCAGTCCGGGCGCGAAGCGTTCGATCTCGTGCGCCCAGTTGCCCACCAGCGAGGTCGGGCACACCACGAGTTGCGGTCCGTCCCCGGCCTTCCCGAGCAGATACCCGATGGCCTGCACGGTCTTGCCCAGACCCATCTCATCGGCGAGCACCGCACCGCCGTGCGCCGCGGTGGTCTCCCGCAGCCAGGTGATGCCCCGCGCCTGATACGGCCGCAGCTCGGCCTTCAGGCCCGAGTGCAGCTCAGCGGCGAGCGCGACGGTCTCCCGGAGCGCGCGCAGCGTGCGCCCCGCCGACACCACGGCGGTCCCGGTGGCGTTCGGCACGGCATGCGCGGCGGCGGGCAGCAGCCGCGTCTCGACGTCCGTCTCGAGTGCCTGACGTAGTAGGTGTATCGATTCCCCCGGATTCTCGATAGCAATGGCACATAACCGTTCCGGTTCCACGAGAGCGCATTCCACGTCCGTGACGCCGATTCCGTCGCGGCCCGGAACGGCCAGGGCGAGTGTCTCCACCTCGCCCACGCCCTTCGGTGCGCGCCCGGTGGCGTGGCCCGTCCACGTCCAGAGCGCGACCATATGTCGATCCTGCAGGTAGGTAGCTTGCGAGGTCTGCGGCACCCATCCGTTGTACTAGGCCGATCCGGTCGTGTGCACATGACGCTTCTCGCGTTGCGCACAGCCGGTTTCGCGTGTCTTCGGTCACGGATGTGGCGGACCGCACAGTGAGACGGTCATCGCTATGACCGAATCGGCCCCCGACACAGCAACAGCGGGCGACCTGATCGGTCGCCCGCTGCCGGGTTTTCTGTTGGGAAGATTCAATTGTCGAGCGGGCTCCCCGGAGTACATGCCGTCCCTCCGGGTTGGAGGAGCTGTTAAAGCGCCGGTGCCGACTCCGTGTCGATCACGGCCTCGAGCGCACGAAGTCGGTCCATGTGCTCATTGGCGTGATGCTGGCAGAAGAGCAACTCTCCACCTGCGGGCAAGGTCGCGCGCACTCGCGCGGCTGCACCGCAGCGGTCGCAACGGTCGACCGCGGTCAGTGGGGTGCTTGTCAGGGTTCCTGGCATGACTCCTCCGTCCTGGCTCCTGGTGCTCGCACACCATTCGCCTGGTGTGGGGGCCCGCGGACCATTCCGCGAACCTCGCTACCGCTACTTCCCAGCAGTGGCTGATGACTACTCTGTCAGACGTTCGGGGTGAGGTCTTTGTTCCCGTTGAGTTTCCCGTGTGTTTTCTGTAACACGACCTGGGATTTCGCTGAAAGCGAACAGGTCCTGGGAATCGGTCGCGGGGAGTGCGACATCTCCTGTTCGAACACGCTGATCGAGTTGTCTACCGGGAGACTACCCGCGCCCGCCGACACTCACACTCCGATTGGTTCTTGTGGCCGGGAGGCCAGCAAACCGTAATCAAGGCGGCTGGATCAGAGACCTGGCCGCGACGTACTTGACCTCGTCACACGCACCGGCGCGCATACGGTACCGGGGTAGGCGGGTGCGGCGGCTGTTCGCCGAACGCGAACAGCCGCGAACCTCAGAACCAGGCCTCGTCGAGCTCGGTCAGGGTGCGATCGCCGGAATCGAGCAGGTCGAAATGCGGTGTGGTGCGGGGGAGTTCCCAGCGGAAGAAGTACCGAGCGGCCAGTCTCTTGCCCTGCAGGAACGCCGCGCGATCCCGGTGCTGGTCGTCGCCAGCGGGCAGCCGGTGTGCGGTCACGGCCTGCTCCAGCCAGATCCAGGCCAGCACCACATGCCCGAACGCCTCGAGATAGACCGCCGAATTGGCCAGCGCCGCCTCGGGATTGCCGTCGCGCCACAGGCCCGCCGTGGTGGCCGCGAGGCGGGTGGCGGCCGCCTCCAGGGCGTCGGCGAACCCGCCGAGCTCGGCGTCCCCGGTGGCGCGGGCCGCGGCGATGCTTGCGGTCATGGTCTCGAGCAGGGCGGCCAGGGCCGCGCCGTTGTCGAGGGTGACCTGGCGGCCCAGCAGATCCAGGCTCTGAATCCCGTGGGTGCCTTCGTGAATGGGATTGAGGCGGTTGTCGCGGTAGTGCTGCTCCACGTCGTAGTCGCGGGTGTAGCCCGCGCCGCCGTGGATCTGGATGGCCAGGTCGTTGGCGGTCAGGCACCACTGGCTCGGCCAGGACTTGGCGATCGGGGTGAGGATGCGCAGCAGGGTGCCCGCCCGGGCCCGCTCGGATTCGGTTGCCGCGGTGCGCTGTTCGTCGACCAGGCGGCCGCAGTACAGCTGCAGCGCCAAAGCGCCTTCGGCATAGGACTTCTGGGCCAGCAGCATGCGCCGGACATCCGGGTGTTCGATGATCGGCACCTGCACCCCGCCGCGCGCGGCCACCGGGCGGCCCTGCGGGCGGCTGCGCGCGTAGTCGAGGGACTTCAGGTAGCCGGTGTAGCCCAGGGCCGTCGAGGCCAGGCCGACGCCGATGCGGGCCTCGTTCATCATCGTGAACATCTGTGCCAGGCCGTGATTGGGCTCGCCCACCAGGTATCCGATCGCGCCGGGCTCCCCGCCGGGGGTGAAATTGCCGTCGCCGAAGACGGGCGCGGTATTCACCGTCCCACGCCAGCCCATCTTGTGATTGATGCCCGAGAGCGCGACATCGTTGCGCACGGTGGGCTTTCCGTCCGCGTCGGGCAGGAACTTCGGGACGACGAACAGCGAGATGCCGCGGGTGCCCTTCGGCGCGCCCGGGATGCGGGCCAGCACCAGGTGCACGATGTTCTCCGAGAGGTCGTGGTCGCCGCCGGAGATCCACATCTTGTGGCCGAACAATCGGTACGAGCCGTCGGCGGACGGGACCGCGCGGGTGGTGATATCGGCCAGGCTGGATCCCGCCTGCGGCTCCGACAGCGCCATGGTGCCGAAGTTGCGGCCATCGAGCATGGGCCGCACATAGGTGTCGATCTGCTCCGGACTGCCGTGCGCGGCAAGCAGATTCGCATTGCCGGTGGTGAGCAGCACGTACGCGGCCGTGCCCACGTTGGCGGCGTGGAACCACGACATGCACGCGGTGTACACCGAATGCGGCAGCTGCATCCCGCCGATCTCGTAATCCATTGCCGCGCCGATCATCCCGGCATCCGCGAACGCCTTCAACGCCTTCCCGACCGCCGGAATGATGGTCACCCGCTCACCGTCGAACGTCGGCTCGTGCAGATCGTTCTCGCGATTGTGCGGCGCGAAGTACGTGGTAGCCAGATCCTGGCACAGCCGCAACACCTGATCGAAGGTCTCGCGGGAATGATCGGCGAACCGCTCCCGCCCGGTCAGCCCCGTCACGTCCAGCCAGTCGTACAGCAGGAACTCGAGATCACGGGCGGACATGATGCTGGACGGATTCATGCTTCCTCGAACGGTCGGCGGGTGTGACTACACCTGCCGTCCTACCAGACGTCCAGTCTCAGCCCACACGCCGAGTGGCACGCCAGTGAGGGGATTTGCCTGATTTCCCCGCGCTGATGTGCCACTCGACGGCGCGGGGCGGTGGATGGGGGCGCGGCCGCGGTGGAGGGATCGGCGGGGTGCCGACGGCGGCGCGGCTGCGGTGAGGGTGATGGTCAGCGAGTCCTGACCGGGGCGCGGCCGCGGTGGGCGCGGCCGAAGTGGCCGGGGGATTGGCCCTTCCAGGTGCGGAAGGCCGAGGCGAAGGCGGAGACGCTGGAGTAGCCGAGGCGGTCGGCGGCCTGTTCGACGGTGAGGCCGGCGATGAGGAGTTCTTCGGCGAGCATGCCGACGGTTTCCAGGCTCAGCTCGCGGAAGGTGGTGCCCTCCTCGGCGAGGCGGCGGCGCAGGGTGCGGACGCTGACGTCCAGGTCGGCGGCGATGCGGGTCTGGTCGGCGGAGCCGCCGTGGCGGATGAGCAGCTGCCGGACGCGGCCGCTGAGGCCGGAGCGGCTGTGGCGGGATTCCATGAGGTCGGCGCACTGCTGCTCATAGAACCGGGCGGTCGATATATTCGCCTGGGGTAGCGGGGTTTCCAGCGTTGTGGTCTGAAACGCCATGCGGGACTGGGGCGCCGAGAACGTGACCTCCTCGACGCCGAACACCGCGCCGAACATCTCGTAGATGGGATGGGCGTCCACATAGAGCTCGACCCGCACGGCGGGAATCCGCGTCGGGATCAGATCCTGCTGAATGGTGGCGATGGCGGCCAGATCGCGTTCCAGCGCGAAACGCCGGATCTCCTCGGGCAGCGCGCTGTCATCGCGCAATACCCATACCTCGTTGCCGTGGTTCTCGGAGTAGTGCCGGGCGGCGGTGAACGACAGATCCGCGTAGCGCAGCGCAATGTCCATGGCGTGCCGCAGATTCGAGCTGCTCATGAGCGCGAAGCCGAGCACCCCCATCGACGGCGGATGGCACAGCAGCCCCGCCAGCAACCCCATGCCCGGCTCGTCGTCGGTGGCCGCGACGACATTGCGCAGCACGCAGAACTCTTGAGCCATGGTGATTTCGGCCGAGGGATCGCGCAGATTCGCCTCCCTGATGCCGGTGTCCCGCAGCACCGTCTCCATCGGAATGCCTCGGCCCAGCGCGAAGTCGGCCACCAGCGCTGTGCTGAAGATGGAACGCAGGGGCGCCAACTCTTCGGTCACTCAGGCAGTCTCGCAAACTTTGGGCTTCCGCATGCCCGTTACCGGCGGGTAAGTTGCCTGGGTACGGCCCATATTCGCCGATTCGTGGCCGATTGGAAGCTGGTCGGCCGAAACCCTCAGCCATACGGTGAGATTCATGCGCACCGCGCAACATCCACAGTCCCAGGTGCCGGATGCCGGAAAGGTCCGTCCGCCCATGCTCACCGTGATCGCACCCGCCGACGGCCGGGTGGTCGACACCATCGCCACCGCATCGCCCGTCGAGGTGCGCGCCGCCGTGGCCCGGCTGCGGGAGAGTGCCGCGCTCTGGCACTCACTCGGGGTGGTCGGTCGGATCCACTGGCTGACCTTGTTCCGAAACTGGTTGCTGGACAACCGTGATGGCGTGGTGCGGCTGCTGGGGACGGAGACCGGCAAGACCGAGTCGGAGGCCGATGCCGAGTTCGGCCTGGCCCTCGATGCCCTCGACCACTATCGCGCGCACGGTGCGGAATTCCTGGGCGGGCGACACCCGCAGGTCGCCCTGCGCCCGGGCGCGGCCATGCAGCTGGCCGTGACGCACCCGGCGGGCGCGGTGGTCGGGGTGATCGGGCCGTGGACCTATCCGCTGGCGCTGGCCGTTTTCGACGCGGTGCCCGCGCTGGTGGCCGGCGCCGCGGTGGTGGTGAAGCCGTCCTCGGAGACGCCCCTGACCCTGCGCGCGATCGCCGACGGCTGGGCAAGTCTCGGGGCCCCTGCGGTTTTCGAGTCCGTGGCCGGTCACGAGGCCGGACCGGCTGTCCTCGATTGCGTGGATTATGTCCGGTTCACCGGGAGCGTGGAGACCGGGAAGGTGGTGGCATTGCGCGCCGCCGCGCGCTTGATTCCGTGCTGCCTGGATCTCGGCGGCAAGTCCGCGGCGGTCGTTTTGTCCGATGCTGACCTGGACCGGGCCGCCGCCAGCATTGCCCTCGGCGGGCTGGCGAACAACGGGCAAAGCTGCAACAGCGTCGAGCGCATCTACGTCGAGTCCGCCGCCTACGACGCCTTTCTCGACAAACTGGTGGCCGAGGCCGCCGCCTTCGGGCCGATTCTCGGGGACGAGATCGGCACCGGGGTGATGACCTCGGCCGCCCAGGTCGAGCTGGTGCGCGATCAGGTGCGCGACGCCTTGGTCAAGGGCGCGACGCTGCGCTGCGGTGGCACCGGCGCGGACCACGTCTTCGAACCGACCGTGCTCGCCGGGGTCGACCCGACCATGTCGGTGCTCACCCAGCAGACCCTCGGCCCGGTGCTCCCGGTGGTCCGGGTCGCGGACGCGGGCGAGGCCTTCGACCTCGCCCGCCGCTCCCCGGCCGGACCGTGCGTGAGCCTGTGGACCGGCGACACCGTCGCCGCGGCCCGTGCCGTCGGCCGCTTCGCGCCCTTGCGAGTCGGCGTCAACGACATCTCTCCGCATGTGGCCCGCCCGCGGCCTTACTGACACGGGCGGGCCGAAGCCGGTACGGCTTAACCGAACGAGCCGCCGCTGGCCGCGCAGCCCGCGCCGCCCGAGCCCGACGAGAACGGGTTGGCGGCCGAGACGGTGACATCGATGGACTTGCTGCTCAGCGGCTGGCTGGCCGTGATCTTGTGCGCCCCAGCGGTCTTCGGGTACCACTTGATGGTCGCCTGGTTGACGCCCACGGCCGGGGCGGCCGAGCCGATGCTGACGCCGTTGTCGCTGAAGTCCACCGGCACCACCACGCCGGTGATGTCCACATTCGCCGTGATGACATCCGCGCACCCGACGATCGGATTGTTGGACGCAAGCTGGACGTTGATGACGAATGCGCTGGCTTGCGGCGCCGCCAATACCGCGGCCGTGGCCATTGCGCCGATCGCGCCGGCGCCGAAGCCGACCCGCTGGATCTTGCCCATTTGATATACCTCTCGCATGTACTTCGCACGGCCGCAGCAGCCAATGCGATGTGAAATATAAGCACTTCACTTAGACGTGTGGGAGAGTTTCGGGAACTTTCCCTCATTGATCGTTTCGGTCAGGAATTAGGCTGGTCCGGGTGGGAACCGAACAGGACATGACGCCGTCGACGCTGCTGCACATCTGCACCCGGGAGGAATGGGAAAACGCCCGCGCCGCAGGCGAATACCGCGCCCACTCGCTCGCCGAGGCCGGTTTCATCCATCTCTCCGCCCCCTACCAGGCCCATCTGCCCGCCAACCGCCTCTTCGCGGGACGCACCGATCTCGTTCTGCTGCACCTGGATCCGGCCAACCTCGACGCCCCGGTCAAATGGGAGCCCGGCGTGCCCACCGATCCCTCGTCCATGCGCTTCCCCCACCTCTACGGCCCGCTCCCGCTCGCGGCGGTCACCGAGGTGACCGATTTCCGCCCCGGCCCGGACGGCAGTTTCGCCCCGCTCGAGGTGAACTGATCACGGGTCGGGACATAGCTCCCGGAGATTCGGACGGCTTGTCCTAATGTGGACAGGGTGAACGTCGATGTGACAGCGCTGCCCGGGATCGGTGTGCGGAAGGACTTCGAGGTCAGGTCCGGGCGGCGGATCGGGGTGGTGGCGCACCGCGACGGTGGGCTCGACCTGATCGTGTCGCAGCGCGACGACCCGGACGCCTGCCTGGCGCAGGTGCCGTTGACGCCGGACGAGGCCGCGGTGCTGGCGAATCTGCTGGGCGCGCCCCAACTGGTGCAGCAGCTGCGGGAAGAGCACTCGGACCTACCCGGGATCACCACCAGGCAGCTGAGCGTCAGCGGGAGCTCGCCGTATCGGGGACGTCGACTGGGCGAGACCGCCATGCGCACCCGCACCAAGGCGTCCATCGTGGCGATCATGCGGGCGGGACAGGTGCAGCCCTCACCGGGACCGGATCAGGTGCTCGATTCGGGGGACATCCTCGTGGTCGTCGGCACCCCGCACGGGCTGGACGCGGCCGCTCGCATCCTGGCTGACGGCTGAACCGGTGGATTCGACCGGTCTAGCCCTGTTCGAACTCGGCGCGATCTTGTTCGCGCTCGGCATGCTGGGGCGGCTGGCCGGCCGCTTCGGAATGTCGCCGATTCCGCTGTATCTGCTCGGCGGTCTGGCCTTCGGTGACGGCGGCATCGTGCACATGCGCGCGGCCACCGAATTCGGTCATCTCGCCGGTGAGATCGGCGTGGTGCTGCTGCTCCTGCTGCTCGGATTGGAGTACACCGCCGCCGAATTGGTGACCGGACTCCGCCGGGACTGGCTGGCGGGCCTGCTCGACATCGTGCTCAATGCCACGCCCGGCGTGGTGGTGGCGCTGGTGCTGGGCTGGGGTCCGGTCGGTGCGGTCACCATGGCCGGGGTCACCTATATCTCGTCCTCCGGCATCGTCGCCAAGGTGCTCAACGACCTGGGCCGCTTGGGTAACCGCGAGACGCCGGTGGTGCTGTCGATCCTGGTGTTCGAGGATCTGGCCATGGCGGTGTACCTGCCGATCCTCACCATGATGCTGGCCGGGCTGAGCTTCCTCAGCGGGCTGCGGTCGCTGGCCATCGCCCTGGTGGCGATCACCGTGGTGCTCGTGGTGGCGCTGAAATACGGCCGCTATGTCTCGGCCATCGTGGACAGTGAGGACCGGGAACAGTTCCTGCTCAAGCTGCTCGGCGCGGCGCTGCTGGTGGCCGGTGCGGCCTCGGCGCTGAACGTGTCGGCCGCCGTGGGCGCGTTCCTGCTCGGCATCGCGATTTCCGGATCCACCGCGCAGGAGGCGGCGAAACTCCTCGAACCATTGCGAGATCTGTTCGCGGCCATCTTCTTCGTGGCCTTCGGGCTCAGTACCGATCCCATGGCGATACCGCCGGTGCTGGGCTGGGCGGTGCTGCTGGCGGTGGTGACCACGCTGACCAAGATCGCCACCGGGTGGTGGGCGGCCTCGCGGCAGGGGATCCGCCGCATGGGCCGGGCGCGCGCGGGCGCGGCGCTGGTGGCGCGCGGCGAATTCTCCATCGTCATTGCCGGACTGGCGGTTTCGCTGGGCGGCGTGGACGGGAAGCTGGCCGCGCTGGCGTCTGCCTACGTGCTAATGATGGCCGTGCTCGGCCCGGTCGTGGCGCGCATCGTCGAGCCCGCGGTCCAGTTCGTTCAGCGGGATCGGCGACGCAGCGACCCCGTCCCCGGCTGAATCCGGCTGGGGCAGGTCGAGGTTGCGGGCGGCCTTGCGCTGCTGGAGCGCGACCAGGCGGTGCGAGATCGCCACCGCGACCGCGCCCACCGTGAATCCGATCAGCAGCGCGAAGAAGTGGCCGTAATCGGTGAACGTGCGGCCGTCATAGACGCCGTACGCGTACCAGACCAGCATGCATACCGCCCACCCCCAGCGTGCGGGGCCGCGCAGCCGGAAGGTGAGCACGGCCAGCATGGCCGAGATCCCGTAGCTCGGGCCGACATCCGAGGCGAACGCCACCCGCGTCGGAATCAGCTGCTTGTCGATCTTGTGGGCGATGCCCAGCACGGTGATCAGCGTCGCCCCGACATGGCCGATGGCGACCACCAGAATCCAGCGCAGCGAACCCAGCCAGCGCTCGGCCAGGGCCATCAGCGTGATCAGGATGAGGATGTCGCCCCACGGGAAGCCGCCGTCGGTCCAGAACGCCGAGGCCACCAGGACCTGGATCGGATCCTTCTGCATATTGCGCAGATTGGTCGAGGCCGAGAAGATCAGCCGCCGCCCGACGATATCGCTGGCCCCGCGCAGGGTCCACCAGGTGATGAACAGCGTGAAGGCGTAGGCGATGCATGCCGGGGTGACCGCCAGCAGATCGCGATAGGCCTGCACGGCGCGGCGCAGCCGGTGCGGGCGCTCCCACCAGTCGCGGAGTGCGTGCACCTCGGCGCCGAGGTCGATGGTGCGCAGCCAGGGCGGCTGGTAGGTGCCCAATCCCATTTCGCCATGGTATCCGGCACGCGTAACGCGGATTAATGCCCGGGGAAAACGGTGGTTACGTCGCAGCAACATAGGCCCGGACCATCGGTGAGGTGATCTATCACCAGCGCCTGGGCGGCACCACCCACACCTTCGACGGTCTGGTCGACCTGCTGGCCAAGGCCACGCCGCGGCGCAGCGGTGACGAACTCGCCGGGTGCGCGGCGCATTCCGACGCCGAGCGGGCCGCCGCGCAATGGGCGCTGGCCGAGGTGCCGCTGACCACCTTCCTCGAGGATCCGGTCGTGCCGTACGAGACCGACGAGGTCACGCGGTTGATCATCGACAGCCACGATCGCGCTGCGTTCCAGGCGATTTCGCATCTGACCGTGGGTGGGCTACGGGACTGGCTGCTCGCCGTGGCCGCCACGCCCGGCGCCGCGGCCACCCTCGCGGCGGTCGCGCCCGGGCTCACGCCGGAAATGGTCGCGGCCGTCAGCAAACTCATGCGGAATCAGGATCTGATCGCGGTGGCGCACGCGGTGCAGGTGCGGGCCGGGTTCCGCACCAGCATCGGGGTGCCGGGCACCCTGGCCACCCGCTTGCAGCCCAATCACCCCACCGACGACCCGCGCGGCATCGCCGCGGCCGTGCTGGACGGGCTGCTGCTGGGTTGCGGTGATGCGGTCATCGGCATCAATCCCGCCACCGACTCGCCGCAGGCCACCGCGGATCTGCTGCACCTGCTCGACGAGGTGCGCCAGCGCTTCGACATTCCGACCCAGTCGTGCGTGCTGTCCCATGTCACCACCACGCTCGGGCTGATCGAGGCCGGTGCGCCGGTCGACCTGGTGTTCCAGTCCATCGCGGGCACCGAGGGCGCGAATTCCGGCTTCGGCGTGAACATCTCGCTGCTGCGCGAGGCCAACGAGGCGGGCCGCTCGCTGCGCCGCGGCACCGTCGGCGACAACGTCATGTACCTCGAAACCGGTCAGGGCTCGGCCCTTTCGGCGGGCGCGCACCTCGGCACCGGCGGCAAACCCGTCGACCAGCAGACCCTCGAGACCCGCGCCTACGCCGTCGCCCGCGACCTGGACCCGCTGCTGATCAACACCGTCGTCGGCTTCATCGGCCCCGAATACCTCTACGACGGAAAGCAAATCATCCGCGCCGGCCTCGAAGACCACTTCTGCGGCAAACTCCTCGGCCTCCCCATGGGCGTCGATGTCTGCTACACCAACCACGCCGAGGCCGACCAGGACGACATGGACACCCTCCTCACGCTCCTCGGCGTGGCGGGCTGCCCCTTCGTCATCGCCGTCCCCGGCGCCGACGACGTCATGCTCGGCTACCAATCCCTCGCCTACCACGACGCCCTCTACGCCCGAAAAGTCCTGAACCTCCGCCCCGCCCCCGAATTCGCCGCCTGGCTCGACAACCTCGGCATGCTCGACGCCCACGGCCGCGTACTCCCGGTGGAACCCCTGTCCTCCCCGCTGCGCGCCCTGGCCGCCAAGGGGGCCGCGTGACCACCTGCCGCCCACACCCCGAGCCGAACCGGGAGGACCACGCATGACCGCGACCCCGCGTCCCCTCCGTCGCCCCGAAGACGCTGCCGCACAGGCCTTCTGGGACAGCCTGCGCCGCACCACCCAGGCCCGCATCGGCCTCGGCCGCGCCGGAGACGCCCTGCCCACGGCCGAAGTGCTCGAATTCCGTGCTGCCCACGCCGCCGCCCGCGACGCCGTCCACAACCCCCTCGACGTCGCGGCGCTGGCAACCGGCGTCTCGGCTCTCGGCCTGGGCGAGCCGGTCCACGTCCGCAGCCTGGCCGCGGACCGCTCGGAGTACCTGCGCCGCCCCGACCTCGGCCGCCTCCCCGGCGCCACCGAGCCCCTCGGGTCGGCTGCCGACGCGGTGAATCCCACTGTGGGCCACACCATTTGGTCCGGAACCGATGCGGAAATCGGTACCGGTGGTGCGGGGTTCGCCGGTGCGGGCGCTTCGGAGTCGTTGTCGGCGGTGCCCTACAGCGGGGCCGACGTGGGATTTGTTCTGGCCGATGGACTTTCGCCGCTGGCGCTCGCCGAACACGGCGTGCCGATGCTCGCGGCGCTGGCCGAGGCGTTGGGGGAGCGGTACACCCTCGCCCCTCCGGTGATCGCCACCCAGGCGCGAGTGGCCTTGGGCGACCACATCGGCGCGGCCCTCGGCGTCACCACGGTGCTGGTCCTGATCGGCGAGCGCCCCGGCCTGTCGGTCGCCGACAGCCTCGGCATATACCTCACCCACTACCCCCGCCCGGGCCGCGCCGACTCCGAACGCAACTGCATCTCCAACATCCACCCACCCGAAGGCCTCACCTACACCCGCGCAGCCCAGGTCACCACCGGCCTCGTCGACGGCGCCCGCCGCCTCGGCCGCTCCGGCGTAGACCTCAAGGACACCTCCACGACCTCGGCCCTGACGCCCGCGCCCGCGGAACCCCTGGTCCTCGACGCGCGCACTGTCGAAACAGACGGCCCGACCACCTCCGTGCCGCTACTCCTGGACGCCGATTCCGCCTGAAACTCTTGGTTTGCGCCCGAACTCGCGCCAGCGTCGTGCGCCACACCGCCGCACCAGCGAGCGCTCTCGGGCGGCCACGATAGCGGCGGACATCCAGTCCGACGCGCCGCGGCTCGCTAGCACTGCGGCAGTCGCGGCGGGCCGCCGCCGATGCCGCGAACGGGCCGAGACTGCATCCTGGCGCTGACGTGGTCGGCTTCATGGCGCGCGCCCGCCTGCGCTGAGGTTGGGGGCGAGCCGCTACCGTCGATGTGGTGTCGGGGCGTCGAACGGCGCTGGGTCGGGCTGTCGAGGAGGTGCGGTGGCGGGGCGGTTGTGGGGTGTCGGGCTTTCGGTGGCGCTGTTGGTGCCTCTGGGCGGGTTTGTCGGGTACACCGTGACGCGGGCTCGGCGGGATCCGGTGCCGGGGGCGGAGGTGGTGGTTGTGCTGGGGTGTCGGCTGCGGCACAACCGGGTTGGTCCGATGT
>NZ_BAAFGR010000181.1:0-14045 GCF_041154655.1 Nocardia sp. JMUB6875 | reverse complement strand
GGTGAGCAGGGTGGGGGTGTCGAGCTGGGCCAGGCGCAGACCCGCGCGACGGCGCACCTCGGACGGGGTGCGGGCCAGCGATTCCAGAACACCACGCCAGATCGCCACATCGCTGCTGCCGTCCACGGTCGCGACCAACGTGTCGGCGACCTCGGAGATGACCGGGTTCAGGCCCAGGCGGGTCAGCGCGGTCGGGCTCAGGTGGCCCAGGAAACGCAGCATGTCACCGGCGGCGTCGGCGGCGATGTAGGTGGCGATCAGGTCGGCGATGGCCGAGGGCGGGGCCACCTCGAAGAGGATGTCACCGACCGCGGCGATGACATCGGGAGTGCAACGGGCGAACACCGACAGCGCGGCCAGCCGTAACTCCTTGGAGCCGTTGATGACCGTGCCCAGCAGCGCGGGCAGGCGCTGACCGCTCCCGGCCAGCAGCTGGCGCACCACCGCGCTGATCGATTCCCCGGAGTAGGCATAGGAGGCCGAGAAGATGAGCCCCTCGTCATCGGGCACCCCCTCCTCCACCGCGGCGACGAGTTCCGGTGTCGCATAGGCCAGGAACGGCCCCGCAGTGACGTAATCGCGCCGCGCCAGCAGCTCGTTGACGATCGCCACCACCGGCGCGGGCGGCGCGTCATCGGCGAGCTGACCCACGGTGCGCGGATCCAGATACGGCGCGCAGTCCGCCGCGTACCCGACAT
This sequence comes from Nocardia sp. JMUB6875, assembly GCF_041154655.1. NCBI lineage: Bacteria > Bacillati > Actinomycetota > Actinomycetes > Mycobacteriales > Nocardiaceae > Nocardia > Nocardia sp. JMUB6875. Next base: position 13,347 of record NZ_BAAFGR010000181.1, on the reverse strand, counting down.
CCAGGCGCAACAGCGCATCGATCGCCTTGGCCGGATAGCGCACCCCGATCGCGCCGGCCGCGCGCCCGGTCATGCTCGGCGGCACCAGTTTCTGCACGATCGGCAGCGAAACGCTCAGCGGAATGATCGGCACCAGCGTCGCGATCCGCTCGAACGCGGGCGTGTGCTGGTCGAAAAGCCTGCCCGCCATGCGTTGCTGCAGCTCGTGCAGCTTGTGCGGGCCGAGCCTCTCGAGGTGAGCGAGCCGCTCCACCGGCACGTGCAGAGTCCGTGCCAGCAGAATGAGCTGGGCCCGCGTCACCAGGTCGGTCATAAGCCCAGCCGATGGACACACCCGTGGCAAACCGCGAATTCGACTGTGGCGGACATGCATTCCCCGTTTCCCCGGATGACCCGAATCCGGCCACCCGATGTCGACCGCCCATCATAGAGGCGAGCACCGGGCGAAAAGTGCAAAAAGTGCAGACTCCCTGTACGCCGTTAGGATGCGGGCCATGAGTCAACCCGCGGGGTGGTACCCCGAGCGTCCCGGATCCCCAGTGCTGCGCTGGTGGGACGGCAGCCAATGGACCAATCACACTCAGCCCCAACAGCAACCCGCCCCGGCGCCCCAGCAACCGGATCGGTCGTCCAACGCCCAACCGCCTCGAACCGGCGCCCAGCCCTACGCCCAGCAGCCGCAGCCGCATCAGCTTCAGCAGCACAACCCGCAGGCCCCGCACCAATTCGGGCAGCAGCCGCCCAAACCGCACGGTCAAGCGCCACAACAGCAATTCGCTCAGCAGCCGCAGCAGCAGTTCGCTCAGCAGCCCTACGGTCAAGTGGCGCAGCAGAACTACGGTCAGCAGCCCGGCCAGCCCTACGGGCAGCAGCAGTTCGCCCCGCGCAATGAGTCCACGCCGTGGGAACTCGAGGTCGGCGGCGCCAACAATCCCGCCGACATCCAGCGCCAGGTCCAGCAGCAGGCGGGCATCGCCCCCGCGCAGGCCGGCGGCGGCACCGTCTTCACCGAACCCGTGCTGGTGGTGAACCAGAAGGTCAAGTTGATCGAAATGGTCAACGAGTACAGCGTCTTCGACCAGCACGGCCGCCAGATCGGTGCGGTCGCCGAGGTCGGCCAGTCGGCGCTGAAGAAGGCTGTGCGGTTCCTGTCCAGCTACGACCAGTTCATGACCCACAAACTGGAGATCCGCGACGCGCACGGCCAGTGCCTCATGCGAATCACCCGCCCCGCCAAGGTCTTCAAGTCCAAGTTCCTGCTCGAGCAGGGCAATGGCGCGCCGATCGGTGAGATCATCCAGGAGAACATGATCGGCAAGATCAACTTCGCCTTTATGGTCAATGGCCAGCAAATCGGCGGCATTCGGGCCGAGAACTGGCGGGCCTGGAACTTCGCCATCCACGACCACACCGGTCAGGAGGTCGCCCGCATCACCAAGACGTGGGAGGGCCTGCTCAAGACCATGTTCACCTCCGCCGACAACTACGTCGTGCAGATCCACCGCCAGCTCCCCCAGCCGCTGCTGTCGATGGTGGTGGCCTCGGGCCTGGCCATCGACACCGCCCTCAAGCAGGATCAGCGCGGCTGGAACTGACCGCGCAAGCGGTGTGCAAGCCGACGCAAGCGCCCGGCAATCGGCCACCACCACAGTGGTTCCCATGAACGAGACACGAGATGTGGTGGTGGTCGGAGCCGGACCGGTCGGGCTCATGCTGGCGTGCGAGCTGCGGCTGGCGGGAGTCGACGTCCTCGTGGTCGAGCGGCTGGCCGCACCGGATATGACCATCAAGGCGGGCGGCATCAACACCCCCGTCGCCCAGGCCCTGGACCGGCGCGGGCTCGAACCGGACCTGCGCGCCGCCCACGAGGCCGCGATGGCCCGCATCACCGGACTGTTCGCCAAGCCCGAGGCCCCGACCGACCCGAAGGCTCCCGCGACCGCGACCGCGATGCGCCCGCGCGCGGGCGGGCACTTCGCCGGAATCATGCTCTACGCGGACCGAATCGACACCGAGGACCCGGCTTTCGACGATATGGGCCCGGCCGCCGAGTCCCGCTTCGTCGACCAGCAGGCCCTCGAGGCGATGCTGGGCCGCCGTGCCGCCGAACTCGGCGTGCCCGTGCGCCGCGGCGTCGAGGTGACCGGCTTCGACGACGACGGCGTGGGCGTCGACGTCGACTGCGGCGACCACCGCATCCGCACCGGCTGGCTGGTCGGCTGCGACGGGGGCCGCAGCACCGTGCGCCGCCTGGCCGGCTTCGAATTCCCCGGCCTGGACCCCGAAATCACCGGCCGCCAGGCCCTGGTCGAGATGACCGGCGCGGAGCACGTGCCGCTGGGCTGGCAGACCACCCCCACAGGCATCTTCGTCAACGGCCCGCAGCCCGGCCGCATCCTCACCGTCGAACTCGACGGCCCGCCCGCCGACCGCGTCAGCCCCGTCACCGCGGAAGAGCTCGAGGACAGCTTCGAACACGTGACCGGCGTGAAAGTCTCTATTTCCCAGGTGATTTCGGCGACGCGCTTCACCGACAACACCCGCCAGGTTCGCGACTACCGCAAGGGCCGGGTGCTGCTCGCGGGCGATGCCGCCCACGTGCACTCCCCCTTCGGCGGTCAGGGTCTGAACCTCGGCATCGGCGACGCGGTCAATCTCGGCTGGAAACTCGCCGCCGTCATCCGCGGCCGGTCCCCGGAGTCGTTGCTGGACACCTACTCTCGCGAACGCCACCCGGTCGGCGAATGGGTGCTGGACTGGACCCGCGCGCAGGTCGCGCTCATGCGCACCGATCCGCGCAGCCGCGCCCTGCGCACGGTCGTCACCGAACTGCTCGACACCCGCGACGGGGCCACCCGGGTGGCCGAGCGGATCTCCGGCGTCCTGCAGCGCTACGACCTGGGCGGCGACGATCCGCTCGTCGGCAAGGCCACCCCCGATTTCGAGCTGGCCGACGGCACCCGCCTGGCCGCGCACTTCGCCTCGGGCAAGGGCGTGCTGCTCGACCTCACCGACTCCCCCGGCCTGCGCGCCGCCGCGGCCGCCTGGTCGGACCGCCTCGAGCTGGTGACCACCAAACCCGCCCAGCCCCGCGAACCGCTGTCGCTGCTCATCCGCCCCGACGGCATCGTCGCCTGGACCTCGGCCACACCCCACGGCCTCGAGGCGGCGCTCACCCGCTGGTTCGGCCCCGCCTGAAACCTTTTTCGCGGACCCGGCGGCGGGGCTACCTGGAGACAAACCTCGAAGTAAGTCCCTGAGCAGCAAGTACGTACTTGTGGGCCGCTGTCGATCCCGGCAATCTCGACCTCAGCGCGCGCCGGAACAGTCGAGAACGATCGAAGGAGTTGTCCCCCAATGACGAACACTCAGCACAGCCCGGTGACCGTGCTCGGACTCGGCGCCATGGGCAAGGCGCTGGTGCAGGCCTTCCTGAAGGGCGGGGTGGCGACCACGGTGTGGAACCGGACGCCCGGCAAGGACGGCGAACTGGTTGCGGCCGGAGCGGTTTCGGCGGCCACCGTCGGTGACGCGGTGCGCGGCGGTGAGCTGGTCGTCGCCGTGCTGCTCGATCACGCGTCGGTGCACGAGACCCTCGACCCGATCGCGGCCGAGCTGAAAGGCAAGCAGCTGCTCAACCTGACCAGCACCTCCCCCGAGCAGTCGCGGGAGCTGGCCCGCTGGGCCGCGGGGCACGGCATCGAATTCCTCGACGGCGGCATCATGGCGGTCCCGTCCATGATCGGCGCCGAGGGTTCGAGCATGCTCTACAGCGGCTCGCGGGCCATCTTCGACACCCACCGCCCGACCCTCGAATTGCTGGGCTCCGCCGAGTTTTTCGGCGCCGACGCGGGCCTGGCGGCGCTCACCGATTTCGCGCTGCTCACGGCCATGTACTCGATGTTCGGCGGCTTCTTCCAGGGCACCGCGCTGGTCGGCTCCGCGGGTGTGACCGCCTCGGAGTTCGCACCGCGCGCGGCGGCGTACATGGTCGCCATGTCGCAGATGCTGCCCCTCTATGCCCGTGTCATCGACAGCGGCGACTACACCGGCGAGGTCTTCCAGGACCTGGTGTTCACCAAGAGCGGCCTCGACGCCCTGCGCCAAGCCGCGGCCGATGCCGGAATCAGCAGCGAACCGCTGTCGGGCATCGCGTCGCTGGTGGATCGCCAGGTCGCCGAGGGACACGGCGCGGCTGCCTTCGAGCGGAGTGTGGCAGCCCTGCGCAAGTCCTGACCGGCCCGACCCGGCGGCTGCCCGGGAACCGTTGAAAGCCGCTGTGGCCCCCGCGAATCGACTTCGCGGGGGCCACCGGCCGTCGTCATTGCGTGAGCTGCAAGGTTGCGGTCAGTGTCGCCAATGCCTCGCTCAACCCGAGATCGCCGATGCGCCGCTCGATCTCGGTGCGCTCCGGCACCGGCAGCGCCGACCACAACTCCCCGACCCGCGACTGCGCGTCGGGTTCGGCGGTGGCCAGCACCCTCAGCAGCGGCGGCCACAGCTGCGCGGCGCTCGCCAGCGCCGGGAGCCCGGTCAGGGTCGCGGTGTCGAAACGCGAAATCGCCCCGCCGATTCGGCGCGAGATGCCCGCGTCGGTGCGCACCGCCAACTCCAGCAGGCCGCGCCAGGCCGCGGCCTCGGTGCTGCCGTCGAGTGCGCCCACGATCGCGTCGATCGATTCGGGTTCGGCGACGACCGGATTGGCGGCCAGCTGCTCGAGCGCCGCCGGGCTCAACTGCCCGACGAAGCGCAGCGTCTCCGGCACCGCGTCGTCGGCGAGGAAGGCCGAGATCAGATCCCCGATCTCGGCGGCGGTTCCGGTCTCGAACAGGATGTCGCCGATCGCCACGATCACATCGGTATCGCAGCGCGCGAACACCGACAGCGCCGCCAGCCGCAACTCCTTGGACCCCTGCACGATGGTGCGCACCAGCTTCGGAATCCGCTGGTGCGTCCCGGCGAGCAGATGCCGGATGATGATGCTGATGTTCTCCCCGGAATAGGAGTAGGACGCCGACCGGATCAGCCCCTCGTCGTCGTGCACATCCTCCTCGACCGCGCGCACCAATTCCGGTGTCGCATAGGCCAGGAACGGACCCGCGGTGATGTAGTCCCCGCGCCGCAACAACTCGTTGATGATCTTCATGACGGGTTTGGCCGGCGCGACATCGGCCAGCTGCCCCACCGCGTGCGGATCCATGTACGGCGCGGCCTCGGCGGCATAGCCCGGCTCGAGCATGCCGACCGCCTCGGCGGCCTTCTTGGGATGATCCACCCCGATCGCGCCCGCCGCCCGCCCGGCCATCACCGGCGGCACCATCTTCTGCACCAGCGGCAGCGAGATGGACAGCGGAATGATCGGCACCAGCAGCGACAGCCGCGAGAAGATCGCATTGTGTTCGGCGAACATCACTTTCGCCAGGCGTTCCTGCAGTTCGTGCAGGTTCGCCGCGCCCAGCTTCTCGAGGTGCGCCAGCCGCTCCTCGGGCACGTGCAGAGTCCGGGACAGCAGCGTGATCTGCGCCCGGGTCACCAGATCGGTCATCTCCCCTACCCGAGCTTGTTGCCGAACATGATCTTCTTGGCGGCCGTGCGCAACGGCCACGGCAGCGCGCCGACGGTCTTGTCGACCGCCTCCACCATGGCGGTGTTCTCGGTGCGCCGCGCCTGCTGGAAGATGCCCAGCAGGTCGGCGGTCTCCGCCTCGGTGAGCAGGTCCAGGGCGCTCAGTGGCCCACCCAATTCCCGTTCCAGTTCGGCTCTGGCACCCACTGATTCGTCCCCATTCTCCGGAATGATCCGGATCACCCCTGATGTCCGTCTACCAATCTCTATCAAGATCGGGGGTGGTGCGCCAGACCATGAGCCGACAAAGGGGTGTCAATTGAGGTCGGCTGCAATCAGATCGGCCGCGCGCAGGGCGAAGGCCATGATAGTGACCTGCGGATTGACCCCCAGCGAGGTCGGGACCACCGAACCGTCGGCGAGATAGAGCCCTGACGTGCCGAACACCCGATGGTCGAAGCCGACCACCGCCTCACGGGCGTCACGGCCCATGCGGGCGGTGCCCAGCGGATGCGGGCCCATCATGCGGAACTGGCGCGGGCGCAACCGAATCTCGGCGATCGTGCGGGCCTGCTCGAGGGTGCGGATCGGCGGGCTGCCCGCGATCGGCAGCGCCACCGCCTCCGCGCCGCCGCGCAGGAACAGCTCGGCCAGCCCGGCGCAGGCATGCTGCAGGGCGGCCTGCACGCGCGGGGTCAGGTCGTAGCGGATCAGCGTGCGCCCGCCCGGCCCGTGATGGACGCTGCCGCAACCGGTGTCGCGCACCATCGCGCCGAACTGTTCGGTGTGGGTCCAGCGGTTCATCCACTCGGTCAGGCGCGCGCCGTGGAAGGGCAGCACCCCGGCGGCGAATTGCGGTGGGATGCTGACGCCTTCGAAGGTCACCAGCTCATCGCCCAGGCCCTCGACCTGATAGCCCTGCGGGATCCCGGTCCACGGCGAGCCGGGCTCGGCCATCATCGCGACCGCGCCGAGCGAGGGATGCACCGACAGGTTGCGGCCCAGCGCGGGCAGGCTGATCCCGTTGCGGCGCAACAGCAGCGGCGTCATGAGCGTCCCGGCGGCGACCACCACCGCGCGGGAACGGATCTCCACGGTGCGCGGCGCGCCGTGCTCGTCCTGCCCTTCGGCCAGCACCCCGCCGGCATGGCTGCCCGACATCAGGATCCGGGTGACGGTCAAGCCGGTGTAGAGCTGCGCGCCACCCTTGAGCGCGCGCGGCACCCAGCTGACATTGCTGCTGCGTTTGGCCTCGGTCGGGCAGCCGTACACGCACTGGCCCTGGCCGTCACAGCCGACGGCATTGCGCGGCAGCGGCCCGTGCGCGGCGCCCAGGGCGTCCGCGCCCGCCCCGATGATGCCCGCGACGCGGCCCAGATAGCCGGAATCGGCGGTGGTGATGCCCAATTCGGCGGCGACCTCGTCCAGATACGGGGTGAACGCCTCGGGGGTGAAATCGCTGGGGAAACCCAGGTCGAGCCATTCCCGCAGCACCGCGTCGGGCGTGCGGAAGGCGGTGCCGGAATTGATGGCGGTGGTGCCGCCGACCAGCCGTCCGGTGCTCACACCCAGCACCGAATTGCCGACCGCCAGGTTGTATCCGCCGTCGCGCCAATACTTCTGGGTGCGCTCACCCAGCTCGCCCCGGAATTCCGCGCGGCCCGCGTAATCGCCCTCCTCGACCATCACCACGCCCAGGCCCTGCTCGGTCAGCCGGGCCGCGACCGCCGCACCGCCCGCGCCGGTGCCGATCACCACCACATCGCAGTCGACCAGCTCACGGGACGGGAGTTCGCCCGGGGTGGTGACATTGGCCATCCAGCCCGGACGCTGCTCGCGAACCGGCTGGTCGTAGCGGGGCGCGCCGATCGCGTCCAGGTAGCGGCGGTCGCTGAAATGCGCGATCCGCAACGGGGTTTCGATGGCGTCGACGGCATGGCGCAGCGCCTTGCCGCGGCGGGCGTCCTCGATCAAGGCCTGGCGTTGGGTGATCCGCAGCGCCGCCGCGCGTTTGCCGTGCTTGGTGCGCGCCGCCGCGTCCAGACCGCGCAGGGCCGTGCGCAGACCCGACTGCATCAGCGGGGTCATATTGCCGATATAGGCGTCCAGGCGGGCGAGGGTGGCGGCGTCGACCGGCGGCACCGAACCGCCCGGCTCGATGAGCACCTCCGCCAGCGCGGCGAGGGTCTCGAGCTGTCCGGGCGTGAACACTCCCTCGGGCCGGGTGCCGTCGGGCAGATCCGAGCGCAGCGACACCCACGGCTGGAACGAGCGCAGGAAGCTCGGATAGTCGTTGGCGAAGAACTGCATTCGACCCTGCGCGACCGGCTCGCCCTCACACGAGAGCGTGGTGTCGAGATTGGTCAGGCTGGCATGCGCGCGCCGCAACCAGCGCACATCCTTGCGGCCGCTGAGCCGCCAGCCGCGGCCCGCGTCGTCGCGGAAATCGAGCTCGTAGCTCATCAGCCGCTTGGTCACCGGCAACGCCACCAGCGTGCCCAGCACCGCGGCGCCGTCCACCCACGGCAACGCGCGAATGGTCCCGGTGATGCGGGCGCGGCCATTGGTGACGAACCCGCGCGCGTGCCCGGACTCGCAGCGCAGATCCATCGCCACGTGATGGGCGTGGCCGTCGGCGTCGTAGAGCTCGCCGCGCATGGTCTCGAAGAAGGTCAAAGGCATATCGGCAGCTCTCTCACACGATCGGGGATACGGCCGCGACCGGCTGCGGGACAAGGAATTCCAGCGCTCCGCCGTGCGGGCTGCGCAGCTCGAAGGCATTGCCGTCGATCGGGGCGACATGCACCGACACCGCGGCGGTCTTGGAATTGAGGCAGTAGCTGGTGGCGCGGGCGGGATTGCGGTAGGCCAGGCACACCATCTGCTCGGGGTCGGCGTGGGTGCGCAACTCGGCGGTGCCGTGGCGGCCGCGCATGCGCAGGGTCCACGACGGGAAATCCAGGTGCGGGCGTTGGCCCCACAGGTCCACCACGCGGTCGAAGCGGAATTCCTCGTCGCCGCGGCGGATCACCAGCATGGAGATCAACGGCGAGGTGCGGCCCGCCAGGCGGGTGCGACCCGAGGCGGCCTCCATCACCGCGAAGGGCCGCCCGTCCCGGGCGTCGGTGAAAACGCACTGGCCCCAGGCGTATTCGGGGCTGTGCTCGCGGCCCCAGTTGTGGCCCTGCATGCCGTGCCAGCCGGTCAGGTCCCAGCGCTCGCCCGCCCAGTCGAGGTGACCGGTGCAGGACAGCACCGGGAACGGGGTGACGAGTTTGTTGCTGGGGACCGCGGTGTCGAGCAACCGGTCGGTCGGCAGCAGGGACAGCGGCTCACCCAGGCCTTCGACCTTCGAGAAGCTCAGCTCCCAGGAGATGGTCTGCGCGGCATCGGAGAGCTTGCCGCCGGTCGTGCCGCCGCGGCCGGTCAGCAGCATCGTCAGCGGGCCCACGCTGATGTCCTGGCCCACCGCGTGCGCCTCGAATTGCGCTGCCTCCAAGGGGATATCGAGGCACCAGGCGTGGGTGCGCCGCCCGTCGAACACACTGCACCAGGCCTGGGCCAGAGCGGTGCCGTCGGCGGCGGTGAGCACGGTCGCCTTGATCCACACCGCCCGGGGTGAATGCGGGTCATTGGCGCGCACGAACCAGGATTCGACATGATCCGCGCCCCGACGCAGGCGCGGGGTGTTGTAGGCGATGGCTGTCATGGTGTCGTTCACCGGAATTCGCGCCTTTCAGAGTTTCGGCTGACGGCTGAGCATGCCCAGCAGGGACTGACCGGCCCGCCCGTAGCCACGTAACCGGGCGGTCGGGTGCGGCGCGACCAGGCTCGACGCCAGCGCGCGCATGGCATCCTCGAGGCCCGCGCTGTAGGGGAACCACCACGGCCGCTTCGGCCCGAACGCCGGTCCGCGCGGCAGATCCAGCACCTGCACCCAGCTGGCGTCCAGCAGCGCGTCGACCCCGTGCGAGCGCCCGAATCCGGACAGTCCGACCCCGCCCCACGGCAGCTCCGGCGTCGAATACATGGTCGCCGCAACATCATTGATCGACACCGCGCCCGCCCGCAGCCGCCCCGCCAGCGCCCGCGCGCGAGCCACATCGGCGGAGAAGACGCTGGCGGTCAGGCCGTACTCGGTCGCATTGTGCAGCGCGACCACCTCGTCCTCGCTACCGAACCGGGCCACGGCGACCACGGGCCCGAACGTCTCCTCCCGCCACACCGCGTTCGCCGTGACCGTGTCACCGCTGACCACCGCGGGCGCGATGTGTCGCCCGCGCACCGACTCTCCGCCCTCGACCCGCAGCCCGGCATCGCGCGCCGCCGCCAGATGCCGCTCCCACACCCGCAACTGCCGTTCGTCGATGGCGGGTGCGAGATCGCGGCCGGTATCGATGCGCCGCAGCTTGTCGGTCAATCGCACCAGAAACGCGTCGTGCAGCGACTCGTGCACCAGCACCCGCTCGACCGAGCAGCACGCCTGCCCGCCATTGAACATCGCCCCCCACGCGACCGCCGAGGTCGCGAATTCCAAGTCCGCGTCCTCCAACACGACCGCCGCATCGACTCCACCCAATTCCAACCCCACCGGAATCGGATACCGCGCCGCCGCGGCCATCACCTTCCGGCCCGTGGCCACCGACCCGGTGAACAACACCTTGTCCGGCCCCGCCTCGATCAGCTCCGCTCCCACGGCCCCGTCGCCTATCGCCAGCTGCAACAACCCCTCCGGCAGCTCCGCCGACACCACCTCGATCAGCACCTGCGCCACCTGCGGCGTCAACTCGGAAGGCTTGAGCACCACCGCATTCCCCGCGATCAACGCCGGCAACACTTGACTGAAGGGAATCAAGAACGGCAGATTCCACGGCGCGATGGCCACCACCACCCCATACGGCCGATGCGTCCGCACCCCCTTCCGATACGGCGCGGTCGCCGAGCTGATCCGGCTCGGGCCCAACGTCTCGACCGCCGACTCCAGATGATGCTTCGCCACCGCGATCGCCGGAACCACCTCGTGCGCGAGCGCCTCCGCCCGAGGCTTCCCGTTCTCCCCGGCAATCACCTCGGCGATCCGATCGAGCTCCTCATTCAGCCGCTCCGGCAGCGCCCCCAAAACCCGGACGCGCTCATCCACACTCAGCGCACCCCACGCCGCCTGCGCGACCCGCGCCCGGCCCACCAACTCCGCCGCCGACGGCACATTCACCACCCCGCCCGCCGATTGCCCGCCGGACACAGTGGCCGACGCCGTGCCCGCAGCGCTGGATGCCGATGCCGTGCCGGTCGCCCCGGATGTCTCCTCCGGATCCGGATTCCCTTCGCGTTGCGATTGCAGAAGGTGCGTCATGCGCAAACCACCTCGTCGACGACAGCAATGATCTTGGCCAGATGGCCAAGTGGTCAGACCAATATAGCGAGCCGACGCCAGAAGGCAAGACGCGATTTCGCGGAACACCGGACCGCTGGCCCCCGAAAGGTCAGGCCGGATACCGGGCCCGCTTGCCTCAACCGGCGATCATCGGTCTCCCCGCAGGCTGCGCTCGACGTGGCTTTACTCGGATAAGTCCGGGCCCAAAGTGCTCAGCGCCGAAGGACAAGCCCCGCAACCACCAGCACCACCCGGCCGACGTCGGAAGGGCAAGCCTTGGAACAGCCAGCGCCACGCGGCCGGTGGGGGCAGGGGCAATGTCGTGTGGAACCGACTCGCGGGGTCCGGCACGATCAGCCGCGGGATTGCTCCAGTTGGCGCATGGATTTCTCGAACTCCGCGGCCGCGATCGCCAGGAGTTCGTCGGCAATGGTTCGCGCCTCGGCGGCGTCCGCGCCGATCACGGCGGCGGCGAGGGCGCGGTAGCGGGCCGCGCTCCCGACCTCGGCGGCCATCAGTCCGGCGAGGGCCTCGACGGCGGGTTCGTAAACCGCGCGCAGATCGTTGTAGAGCAGTCGGTAGACGATGGAATCCGCGCCATCGACGAGGTGATCCCAGAAGGCGACCGCCAGCAGCTGCTGTGCAACCGGATCACGCTCGGCCGCAAGTGATTCCACGATCGGGTCGAGTTCCGCGGCGAGGCTGTCCGCGGCGCGTTCGGCTGCGAGCCCCGCCACCTCGCGGCCCAGCGCGCGCCGGGTCTCCAGGATCGAGCGCACCACCGCGTAATCCAACTCCCCCTGCCGAATCAGCAACCGCGGCAACATCTCCAGCCCCGCATGCCGCCGAAAGTCCCGCACCGTCGTCGACCCGCCCTGCCGCACCTCGACCAGCCCGGTATGCGCCAACCGCTGCAACGCCTCCCGCACCGTAGGCCGCGACACCCCCAACGTCTCCGCCAGCGCCCGCTCCGCCGGCAGCGCCGCCCCCGGCGCCAACTCCCCGTCCAGCACCTCCCCCACCAACTGCTCGAACACGCTGTCCGGCACCGTCCGCCGATCGATCCGCTTGAACGCCATGCCCCGAACGCTAAACACCCCTGGTCAACAGGTCAAGCGGCCAGACCAGTTCGCACCACCCCTGCTCGTTCACCCACCACATCGCACCGAGCACTCCGCCCCCGGTCCGTTCGCCACGCCGCGCCCCGCCGCGAACTCGCGCCCGGTCCGTTTGCCGCGCCGAGCCATCGTCGGGTACTCGCGCCCTGTGCGCTTGCCGCGCCGATCCACCGCCGCGCATTCGCGCCCGGTCTGTTCGCCGCGCTGAGCCACCGCCGGGTACTCGCGCCCGGTCCGCGTCCCGCGCCGCACCCCGCTGGGCACTCGCGTGGGGTTCAAGATCAGGGAGCTCACAGCGTTGGATTCTGGGCGAATTCGCACAGTGAGAGCTCCTTGATCTTGTTTCGCGCGTTGCGCGGGCGAGGTGCAGGGGCGTGCGTGGTTCCGGCTGTGGGGTTTGGATGGGTGGGTGCGGGGTGAGGGGTACGGGTGGTTCGCCGGGTCTTTCGCGGGTGTTCATGCGGCGTTGGGGCCGGGGGTGCCGTTGGTAGATTCGCGCACTGCACGATCGGCCGCGTGCGCATCGTTCAGCTGGCGAATTTCTACGGTCCGCGCTCGGGCGGGTTGCGTACCGCGCTGCATCATCTCGGCGAGGGGTATGTGGCCGCCGGACACGAGGTGGTGCTGATCGTGCCGGGGCCGCGGCGGGCGGAAGAGGTCTTGGGGAGCGGGGTGCTGCGGATTACGGTGCCCGCGCCGGAGATTCCGTGGACGGGCGGCTATCGGGCGGCGGACCCGCGGCGGGTCGCCGACACGCTGGCGGGGCTGCGGCCGGATGTGCTGGAGGTGTCGGATCGGTTGACGCTGCGCGGTTTCGGGCGCTGGGCGCGCCGCCGCGACATCGCGGGGGTGATGATTTCCCATGAGCGCCTGGACCGTCTGCTCGGCCAGGTCCTGCCGGGCCCGATGGCCCGCCGCGCCGCCGATGCTGCCAACCGGCGCACCGCCCAGAACTACGACATCGTCGTCTGCACCACGCAATTCGCGCGCGAGGAGTTCCAGCGCATCGACGTCGAGAACGTCGAGCTGGTCCCGCTCGGCGTCGACCTGGACATGTTCCGCCCCGACCGCCACGACCACCGCCTGCGCACCGACCTCGGCGCCGACGACTATCCCCTGCTCGTGCACTGCGGCCGCCTCTCGGTCGAGAAGCGCGTCGACCGCAGCATCGCCGCGGTGAGCGCCTTGCGCCGCCGCGGCCTCGACACCCGCCTGGTCGTCGCCGGTGACGGCCCGCGCCGCGACTCCCTCGAACGCCAGGCCCGCCTGATCCCCGCCCTCCCCGACGGC
>NZ_BAAFGR010000180.1:0-14192 GCF_041154655.1 Nocardia sp. JMUB6875 | reverse complement strand
CGGCTCGGGTTGCGTAAGGGGGAGGCGCGTGTCGCGCTTCGCGTGCTGGCTGCTCGGGATACCGCGTCCGTGTTCGGGGTGAGTATGGGCGACGGGTGGCGGGGGTTGGGGTCGGAGACCGTTTCGGTGTGCGGTGCGGAGGGGCACAGGACCATCGGTATTGAATCCGCATCGGGTGGGGACGTTTATACGGACTTTCTTGGATCCGCTTACGACACACGCGAAAAGAGGTATCCGATCATGATGTCCGCCGAGGCCCCGGCCTCTGATCGAGACACTTACAAAGCAGACTTCGACGCCTTCGTCTATGGGCTCCAAATAGTGCCATGAGGCACTGGCAGTTCGGCGACGACCTCTCGGCCTCGGGTCAGTCGGGGTTGCGGAGGCCGCTGGCTCGGAGGACTCGGCGGGAGATGGCGGAGTGGATGGAGTCGGGGGTGCCCAGGATTCGGACGTGGCGGCGGGCACGAGTGATGGCTGTGTACAGCAACTCTCGGGTGAGCAAAGTCGACTCGGGGCCGGGGAGGATTACTGAGACTGTGTCGTATTGGCTGCCCTGGCTGCGGTGGATGGTCATGGCGTAGACGGTTGTTACGCCGGGGAATTGGGTGGGGTGGACGAGGTAGGGGGCGGTGCCTCGTTGGAGGGCGGCGCGGAGGGTGCCGTCGGGCATGCGGACTATGACGCCGGTGTCGCCGTTGTAGATGCGGGCCTCGTGGTCGTTGGCGGTGACCAATAGCGGCTGGCCTGGGTACCAGTGGCCCGCACCGGGATCGGCGGTGATGCCTGCCGCGGTTACCCAGCCGGCGGCGAGGCGGTCCCAGCGTTCGACGCCGTAGGGGCCTTGGCGGTGGGCGCAGAGGAGGCGGTGGGATTCGAGGGCGGTCAGGGCCGCTGTCGCGTTGCCGTCGAGGGCGGCTTCGGTGGCTTCGCGGGAGGCGCGCAGGACGTCGGCGCGGACCTCGGTGATGTCGTCGGGGGCGTAGAGCGACAGCTCGTGGCCGCCGTCGGCCAGAAGCGACAGGGCGGTGTCGGCGTCTCCGGCGCGGATGGCGACGGCCAGTTCGGCGATGCGGCCGCCGAAGCGGCGGCCTCGGGTGAGGCGGACGATGCCGCCGCGCAGGCGTTCGCGTTCGCGGCCGGACAGGGCGTCGGGGTGGGCGGCGGTGGCGCGCAGGTCGCCGCCGAGCACGGCGTCCAGCGCCGGATTCGCTTGTCCGGGAACCGGTCCCGCCACCAGGTCGGCGAGGACGGCGCCCGCGTCGACGGAGGCGAGCTGGTCGGGGTCGCCGACCAGGACGAGGCGGGCGTCGGGGCGGACGGCGGGGAGCAGGCGGCTCATCATGGTCAGCGACACCATGGAGGTCTCGTCGACCACGATGACGTCGTAGGGCAGCCGGTTGAATTCGTTGTGCTTGAAGCGGCCCGCGCCGCCGCGCTGCCAGCCGAGCAGCCGGTGCAGGGTGGCGGCGGTGAGTTCGGGCAGGCCGATGTCCCCGGCCTGTTCGCGCACCGATTCCTGCATGCGCGCCGCGGCCTTGCCGGTCGGCGCGGCCAGGGCGATGCGCAGTGCGGGCGCGCCGGGCACGGCCTGCTGGTGCGCCACCAGCAGTGCGAGCACGCGGGCGATGGTGTGGGTCTTGCCGGTGCCGGGGCCACCCGCGATCACGGTCGTCCACTGGGTGGCGGCCAGCGCGGCCGCGAGCCGCTGCCGGTCGGGCGGTTCACCGGGACCGGATTGATCCGGGAAGAGCCGATCCAGTTCGCGCCGAACCAGTTCCGCGTCCACCATCGGATGGGATGCGGCCCGCTCGGTGAGAACCCGGCGGATGGTCTCCTCCTGCCGGTAGTACCGGTCGAGGTAGAGCAGCGGCCCGGCGTCGGAGCCGGGCGGATCGATCAGCCGTAACGGTCGCAGCGGCCCGGCCGGGCTGCCGGTGACCAGCGGGCTGACTCGCAATGCGGCGATGACGGATTCGACGTCCGGCCACGGCAGCGTCGCCGGGTCGATGGCTGATTCCTCGGCGCCCTCGGCGTCCACGCCGATCTCGTGCATGCGCCGCACCTCGAGGCACACCGAGCCGGATCGCACCGCACGCACCGCCAGCGCGGTCGCGAACACGGCTGCCTCCGACCGCTCCCCGCCGAGCCGCGAGAGCCGCAGCGCCACATGCACATCGGCCGCCGACAGCACGCCGGCGTTGTTGAACACCTGCAGCAGCCCGGTTCCGCGCTGCGCCAGCTGAATCGAGGTCACCGTCCCACCACCTCCGTGTCACCGGCGAGCAGGGCGGACAGCTCGACGATCAATGCGACGGGCGGCATCCAGTCGAAAACGCCGCAACCGTCCGGGGTTTCGGGCCCGACCATGCCCCGCACGAACAGGTAACGGATGCCGCCCAGATGCTGCGCCGGGTCGTACCCGGGCAGCCGCCAGCGCAGATACCGGTGCAGCGCAACCGAATACAGGATCGCCTGCAATGGATAGTGCGACCGCATCATCTCCGCGCCCATCCGCTCGCGCGTGTAGTGCGCGACGGTGAGATCACCGGTCCCGAGCCGGTTGGTCTTGTAGTCGACGACGAGGAACCGCGGCCCGGTGGTGCGCAGCACGGCATCGATACTGCCGGTGAGGAATCCGCGCAGCGGCGTGTCGTCCAGGTGCGCCAATTGATCGGCGTAGGGCTCGAAGATATCCCCGGCGGGCACGTGCCGACGCCACAGATCGGCGATCCGCGGGACGGTGACCCGCGCACCGGTCGGGGTATCGCCACCCGACAGCGGCAGTTCGAAATCGAGCTCGCTCAACCGATCCCGGGTCGAGAAGTCCGCCAGCGTCCCGTCCCCGATGGGCGTGTGCATGACGGCCAGCAGCGCGCCCGACAGCACGTCCGGATCGGCGTCGAACATCTGCTCGCCGACCGCGTGCAAGCAGCGGGCCCGGATCTCGGCCGCCAGATCGGGCGCGTCGGTGTCGACGTATTCGAGGACCTCGTGCACCAGGGTGCCGAACTCCGCGCCGTAGGGCAGCGAATTCATGAGTGAGGGCATGGCTCCCGCGAACACGTCGAGATAATCGGCCAGCACCGACGGAGTTGCCGGTTCATCGGAGACCCCGCCGCCCTCGGGCAGATCGGCGGCGGGCAGTGCGTCGTGCGCGCCCGCGGTCAGCGCCGAGTAGGAGGTGCGCCGCCACGCCTGATCGAGCGTCCGGTCGAAGTGCGCGGCCGCCAAAGGCACGGCGGCGGTGGCGGTGTCGTCGTGCGGCAGGCGGGCGCGGGTGAACTCGCGCACCGGTTCGATGGCGATGACGCCGGGCTCGGCAGTGGCCGCCCACTCCCGAATCCGTTCCAGCACCACCGAATCCGCGGGAACCGGCACCTTGTCGGCAATGGCCGGGCTGCCGGGTTCGCGGCCCAGCAGCATGCGGTGCAGTGGCGCGGTCTGGGTGTCGTAGGAGGGCGCCCACCAGGCGATCACCTGCGCGCCCGCACGGGTCAACGCCACATACAGCAGCCGCAGTTCCTCGGCCTGCTCCTCTGCCTCCGCACGCAAGCGGCGGGAACTGTAACCGGGTGCGTCGGGCCCGCCCACATCCAGCACGCGACGCCCCTGCTCATCATGGAACAGCAAGGTCGGCGGATTCCGCAGCTTGGCCGCGTCCCACGCGAAAGGCAAATACACGACCGGGAATTCGAGCCCCTTGCTGGCGTGCACGGTCGCGATCTGCACCGCCGCCGCATCACGATCGAGGCGGCGGCTGCGATCGGCCACACTCCCGGAGGCGGGGTCGCGCACCCGGTCGGCCAGCCAGCGCGTCAGCGCGGACAAGCCAAGTCCCTCACGCAGCGCGGCATCGTCGAGCAGCTGCGCGATCTGCCGCAGATCGGTGAGCTGCCGTTCCCCGCCCTCGAGTGCCAGCAGTCGCGGAGCCAATTTCGTTTCGGCGGCGAGCTTTTCGGAGACCGCCGCGAAACCCGCACGGGCGAACAACCGCGCCGAATCACGCAGTTCGGCGCTGAGGCGGCCGACCAGATCGGCTCCCCCGGCGTCGATCTCCTCGGCGCTCAACCCCAGCAGTGCCGTCCCGGCCGCCAATCGCACCCGGTCACCGCGATGCGGCTGCTCCAGCGCGTGCAGCACCCACAGCCATTCGGTGGCGGCGGGCGTCCCGAAAACGCTTGCGCCACCGGCCAGCACGGACGCGACACCGGCGGCTTCCAGCTCCTTGCGCACCATCTCCAGCTGATTGCGATTGCGCACCAGCACCGCGATATCCCCGGGCCCGATCGGCCGCTCATCGGCCGTGCCCGCGTTGATGCGCGTCCCGGATTCCAGCAACCCGACGATATCGGCCGCCACATCGATGGCGACCCGTTCCCGCTGCCGCCCCACCGTCGGATACCCGGACTTGTTGAGCGGCCCCGCCCCACTGCGCGGCAGGCACCGCAGCCGCATCGGTGTCACCCGCTCCGGGTCACCGGACAGCCGCGAGAACGGCCGCGTCGCCGCCACCCGGTGCACGGTGATCTCCTTGTGCCCCAACGCCGCCCCGCCCTGCAGGTGTTCCAAAGCGGTCAGCAGCCCGGCGTCACTGCGCCGATTCGTGGTGAGCTCACGCTTGCTGTCGGCGTGCGCCACCGCGTCCAGGTAGCTCAGCACCTCCGCGCCCCGGAAGGCGTAGATCGCCTGCTTCGGATCCCCGACCAGCACCAGCGTCGCATGCCCGTGGAAGGCGCGCCGCAGGATGTCCCACTGCAGCGGATCGGTGTCCTGGAACTCGTCCACCAGCGCGACCTGGTACCGGTCCCGAATCCGCTGACAGGCCCGCGGCCCGTGCTCCGGATCGGCCAGCACCTCGTGCAGCAGCACCAGCAGATCGTCGAAGTCCCGCAGCCCCGAAAGCCGTTTCCGCCGAGCCGTTTCCACCCGCACGGCCTCGGCGAACGCGACCCGCTCGGCCGCCGGATCATCCTCGCCCTCCGCCTCCGGCAGCAGCATGGCGTGCGGATCTCCCACCGCCGCCGCGGCCAGCCGCTGCGCGTCCGCGGGCCCGAACGGCGCACCGCCGCGCGCATACCGGCTCAGATACAGATCATCGGCCACCGTCGAGACGACATCCTCGATCCCCTCGACCAGCCGCACTCCCGGATCCTGCTCCCCCGCCAGCCCCAGCTCATCGAGCATCCGCTGACAGAAACTGTGCGTCGTCGCAATCGTCCCCGCGTCGAAATCCGACAGCGCCGCCAGCAACCGCTCCCGCCGCGCCGCGATCTCTCCCGGATTCCCCTGCGCCAGATGCCGAATCAACTCATCCCCGGAAGCCAGCGCCCGCTCCGGATCCCCCAACGCCGTCGCCACCCCCACGAACCGATCCCGAGTCCGCTCCCGCAACTCCTGCGTGGCCGCCCGACTGAACGTCACCAGCAGCAACTCCGAGACATCGATCCCCATCTCGGCCACGAACCGCACCGCCAACCCCACAATGGCGTACGTCTTCCCGGTCCCCGCACTCGCCTCGAGCACAGTCGTCCCCACCGGCAACGGCCCGGTCAGCTCGAACCGAGACTCCGAATCCCCCAGCGCCACACCAGATCCGCCGCCAGACGCACTGAATCGGCCATCCGGTGCACTGTCCGGCGCAGCAGCCGCGCCCGGCGTGCCGCCACTCGGCTCCGCTTCCCACAGCCCGTCGCCGACGGCGGTGGCTTCGGCGTGGGCGTCGTGTCCGGCCGCGATATTCCCGTCCTCCGGCACGCGGCTCCGGTCAGGGGCCGTCGAATCCGGCTCCAGCGCAGTCGCTCCCGCCTGGTCCGCCGAATCGCCGCCCGCGCGAGGCGCATCCCACAATGTCTGGCCCGTCGACATGTCGTCGTCGGTGGCAGGGCTCGGCCGGGGCTCGGACACGGCCGGGAGTGCGAACAGGTCGGGCACTTCGGGCTCCGGCGTGGCGGCCTCGCGGCGGCGTCGAGACTCTCCCGCCGAGCCGTCGGTTCGACGGCGGCCACGGGTGGCCGGGCGCGGGGCCAGTTCCGGGTCGGTGAGGGAGAAGAGGTCGTCGGTCATGCGGGGCTCCCCTGGTCATCCCTGCGCGGCAGGGACCCACGCGGGTGGATTCCGGCCGTTGGCAGGCCGGAATGACGGGACGGGGTGCCGGACAGGGTGTTCCTCCTCGGGGCGGTCACGGTTGGCCTTGATTCTCGTTGGTGAGCAAGGGATTCCACAGGCGACGCGCCAGTTCGCCGAAACGGGTCGGCTCGGATTCGACGCCCGGCAGGGCGGGGGCGGCGGCCTCGGTGAGCTGGTGGAAGCGCGGCGCGGGGCCGAGGATGTGGCGCAGGTAGCGGTCGGTGTTCTCGCCGAAGCGGCCGTCGAATTCCTGTTCGGCGGCCAGCAAGGCGTCGTCGGGGGTGCCGCCGGCGAGGCGGCGTTCGGCGTAGACGGCGGAGGCGGCGGGGGCGATGGGAAGTGGTTCGGTGAGGCCCTCGTCGCGGATGGCGACCAGGTCGCGCAGAATGCCGCGAGCCAGGGGCGCGGGCGGGGCGGTGAGGGTCGATTGCCAGGCGGGGCGATTGTGCTTGCCGCGACCGGCACTCATCAGAGCTGGCGTGCGCTCACCATCGGTCGCGGCCAGGGCCAGCAGCCGAATCCAGGCGGCCATGCGATGTTTGGGCGCCAGGCGCGAGTAGGTGGTGCGCAGCAGGGCGTCGTCGTGGACGTCGGGGACGGTGCCGGTGAGGCGGCGGCCCTCACCCAGGTCGACCGCGATATCGATGGTGCGAGAGGGGATTTCGTGCAGCGGCCGGGCGACGCGGACCAGCTGGTCGACGGTCCCCTCCACCTCGTCGAGCACGGCCGCGCCCAGACTGAACGGCGGCAGCGTCCCGCGCCGCCATTCCGCGGCCCGCAGCACATTCGGGTCGACACCGGTGAGCCGCGCGGTCAGCATGCGCTCGCCCATATTCCATTTGGTGAGCCCGTCGAGCTCGATGGGGAGGCGATCGGCGATCTCCTCCTCTTCCTCGGGCACTCGAATCCCCAAGCGCTGCCACAGAAATGCCCGCACCGGATGTTCGGCGAAGGACACCAGATCCGCGAGCTCCACATCGCCGCGTTCAGCCTCCGGCAGCGGCGTCGGCAGGAACAGCGGCCGCGGCTGCGGCGCACGCCCCGCGGCCTGCGCACCGGCCAGGGCGACGGTGTCGAAACTGAACGGATCCTCGATCCGGAAATTGCGACGGTCGAAGGGCTGCAACGGATGCCGCGTCACCACCCGGTCCATGGCGGACGCCCCGACATGCGCGCGCACGGTGTCGAGCAGCTCCGCCAGCGGAATCGCGGGCGGCCGATGCGCACCCGACACCGGATCAGACCCGGTGTGCAGCAATACCAGTCGCTCCCCGGCCGCCATGATCGCGTCCAGCAGCAACTGCCGATCCTCACTGCGCGGATCCCGATCCCCGGGCAGCCGATGCCGCGCCAGCGCATCGTCACCATCAACGCCACCCGTGCGCGGGAACACCTCGTCATCGAGCCCCAGCAGCACCACCACCCGGTGCGGCACCGACCGCATCGGCACCATGGTGCACACGGTCAGCTCACCGGTCCGGAAGTTGGCCCGCGACGGCCGCCCGGCCAGCCGCGCCGTCAACAAGGCCCCGATATCACTGAGCCGCAATGGAATCCGCCCCGCGGGTTCCAACGCCGTGGCCAGCTCCCGGCGCGCCTGCACCGCCATCCACCCCTGCGTCACCGGCACCTCGGTCAGCAGATCGAGCGCGCGCCCGAGCACCGCCGCCCACTCCGTGGCGGGCCGCGCCGACCCGGCCGGTTCCTCGAGCGTGGACCCGCGCAGATCCCGCAGGCACACCGCCAGCCGGTCCACGAATTCCGCGAACCGCCCCGACAGATCGATGTCATTGCTGTCCACGTCGTCGAGCGGCAGCACCAGATCCAGCCAGTCCTCACTGGATTCACCCGCCGCCACCCCGAGCAGAATCCGATCCACCGCCGCGTTCAAGGTGTTCTGCGCGAAGTCCCCCAGCCCGAACGCCTGCCGCTGCCGCTGCCCGATCCCCCACCGCGCGCCGGTCTCGGTGGCCCATTCCCGCAGCCGCTCGATATCGTCGTCGTCGAATCCGCAGCGCAGCCGGACCGGTTCGGCCGCACACAGATCCAGCGCCTCCGTCACAGTGACGCGGCCGTCGGCCAGTTCCAGCAGCGTGCCGATCACATCCAGCAGCGGATTCACCGCCCGCTGCGCCCGGTCGGCCAGCCGCACCCGCAGCCCGTGCGCCGGATGCCCCGGCTCGGCCCCGTCCAGGGACCACTGCCCGAACGCCGCCCGCACCAGCGGCGCGTAACTCTCCACATCCGGGCACATGACGATGACGTCGCGCGGCTCCAGAGTCGGGTCGGCACTGAAGATTCCGAGCAGCGCGTCCCGCAGCACCTCGACCTGCCGCGACGGCCCGTGGCACGAGTGCACCGCGATCGTCCCGTCGGCCAGGCTCGGCTCCGGCATGAGCGACCACCGGTCCTGCCGCACCGCCGCCTGCAGTTCCGACAGCAGCGTGCGCGGCGCGACCGTCTCCGGCCGCGGATGATAGGTGTCGATGTGGTCGTAGCCCGAGAGCCGCTGCTGCAACTCCCGCACATCCCGCCCCAGCGCCGCCAGCAGCGGATGCCGCACCCGCACACCGGAATTCGGGATCACCTCGGCATCGGCGAGCTTGGTCCACAAAGCCGGACTCGGATGCACCAGCCACAGGTGCACCTGCCGCCCCGACGACAGCGCCGAGAGCACCTCCAGCTGATCGGTGGTCAACCGCGTCACCCCGAACAGCGAAATCCGTTCCGGCAGCGCCACGATCGACGGTTCCGCCCGCAGCCGCGCGCACGCCGCACCGAGCCGCTCGGCCGGACTCGGCACCCCCACCACCCCGCGCAGCGGCCGCCACAGCAGCTCCGGCGGCAGCGCGTTCCCGGCCCCGTCGGTATCGCGACCGTCGGCCCAGTCGGAAATCATCCCCGGACGCTGCGCGGCATAACTGTCGAACAGCGACGCGATGCGCGCCGCCGTGGCATACCGCCGCCCGACCCGGTACCCGCCCGCGTCCCCGTGCCCGAGATGCCGTGCCAGCACCGCCGCCCACGATTCGGCCAGCACCTCGTCCAGCACCGGCAGCAGCGTCCACACCAACCGCTCCGGCGACCACGGATCCTGTTCCGGATCCACACCGGTCGCCTCCGCGAGCACCGTCGCCACCAACGCGGCCGGATCCGCGAAATCGATATTGGCGGCAATGCCGTCAACCCCCGTGACACCTCCGGCCGCACCCCCGCAGCCGAGCACGGTCGCCAATCTCTGGGTCAGCCAGCGCTCGATTCCCTTGGCGGGAACCGCGACCACCTCCGGGGTGAACGGATCACCGAGCGGATCGCTGAGCAGCTCGGCCAGCGCGTCGGCAAGCGTGTCCGCCCGTTCGGCCCGGTGAATGTGCACGTGCTGTGTTTATACAGTCGGCGAACGACATGCAAACACCACCCCTCGCGGCTCGCCGGGTGACACCTGCCACACGCCGATGGTTTGCTAGGGCGCGTCACTCTGAAATTCGAGTGTGGTATGCGACAGTGCGTTTCGGGGAGGTCTTCGTTTGTGAGGAAAGGCTGGTTCGCGTCGATGTCTGCATCGGTGATTCCCCTGGTGCCCAGAACCGGTTTCACGGTTCGCCGGGTGGGAGACCGCTGGGAACTCATCAACTCCCGACATTACGGGCGCGGCGTGGTTCTACAGTCCTGGCCGCGCGAGCGGCACACCGAGGCATTCGAGCACTGCTATCGCCTCAATGGCCGCAGTATCGAAGAGCTACAGGCGGCTTTCCGCTGACGAGCGCGAAAATCGGTGCGACAGTGTCGATTCGATAACAGAAGCGCGGTTGTCCCGCAAGACGTGCGTATCGGGCATTGTCCCCTCTATTGTGTTCCCTCGTGCGTTCCCCCAAGGCCCGGCGCGTGGCCTCCTCCGCTTGTGTCCTCGCTGCCGCGGCCCTGATTCCGGCCGCACCGGCCTTCGTCCCGATCGCGGGCGCGGCGCCCGCGAATGCCAATGGACTCGTCCATACCCGCGGCCCCGTCGCCGGATTCGACGCCGATATGAGCAACCGCATTGCCGCGGCCGACCTTTACCTGGCCACCCGCCCGGGCGTCACCGGCTATGTCGTGCGCGACCGCGTCACCGGCGGCATTTATCGAAATGGCAACGCCGACACCAACTTCTGGACCGCCTCCACCATCAAGCTGGCAATCGCGGAGGATCTGCTGAACCGCGCCCGCGTCGGCGCCATCCAGCTGGGCCCCGACGACCGCGCGCTCATGGAGTCGATGCTGGCTACCTCCAACGACCATGCCGCCGACGTCCTCTGGAACAAGTACGCCGGCTTCGATCGGATGGCCTTCAACAACGCCTTCCGTGCCAACGGCATGACCGGTCTGGTCCCCATGCCGCCGACCACCTCCCTCGAACAGGTCAAGCTGTTCCCGGACTGGGGTTTCCAGCAGTGCTCCCCCGCCGATCTGGATCGGCTCATGGACAACGTGCTGACCCGCATGCACCCCGACGACCGCGCCTACCTGATCGACCGCATGCGCCACGTCGACACCAACCAGCACTGGGGCGTGTGGGGCGCGGGCGCGGCCATGAACCCGGGCCTCAAGAACGGCTGGTCCGACGAGCAGGGCGGCTGGGTCGTCAACTCGGTCGGCTTCGCCGGTCCCGGTGAGCGCTACACCCTCGCCATCATGACCGAGCAGGGCGATCAGGGCGGCTACGCCGACGGCTCCGAAACCACCACGCACGTGGCCCAATTGCTGTTCAGCGGCCGCTGAACCGCTGGTCGGAGCACACCGACCGAGGCTCGCCACGGGACCGCCCCGGGAATCCCGCCTGAACGACCGCCCATCTTGTATCGTCGAGAGGGTTGTCTAAAAGGTCTGTTTTCGGTCGGTCCTGATTGGTCGTCGCGGCTCACACTGCACTACCGTTACGGGTGAGTTGTCGTAGTTTCACCGTCTGGCGAGGAGCAGGAACTAGATGAACGCCGAGAAATCCGTCGCACAGCGCCATCGGGTCGTGGTGATCGGGTCCGGGTTCGGTGGACTGTTCGCCTGCAAGCACCTGCGCAAGGCCGATGTCGACATCACTCTCATCTCCAAGACCTCCACACACCTGTTCCAGCCGCTGCTGTACCAGGTCGCGACCGGCATCCTGTCCGTCGGCGAGATCGCCCCGGCCACCCGCATCGTGCTGCGCAAGCAGGAGAACGTGCGGGTCATCATGGGTGAGGTCACCGATGTCGACGTCGAGGGCGGCCAGGTCACCTCGCGCCTGCTGAACCAGGACTACGTCACCCCGTTCGACAGCCTCATCGTGGCCGCCGGCGCGCAGCAGTCCTACTTCGGCAACGACCATTTCGCCACCTACGCGCCCGGCATGAAGACCATCGACGACGCGCTCGAGCTACGCGCGCGCATCCTGGGCTCCTTCGAAGAGGCCGAACTGGCCACCGATCAGGAGACCCGCGACCGGTTCATGACCTTCGTGGTGGTCGGCGCGGGACCCACCGGCGTCGAATTGGCCGGGCAGATCGCCGAACTCGCCGACCGCACCCTGGACGGCACCTTCCGCAATATCGACACCCGCGACGCGCGCGTCATCCTGGTCGAGGGCGCCGGCGCGGTGCTCGCGCCCATGGGCCCCAAGCTCGGCATGAAGGCCCAGCACCGGCTGGAGAAGATGGGCGTGGAGATCCAGCTCAACGCCATCGTCACCAATGTGGACGCGCGCGGCGTCACCGTGAAGGATCCCGACGGCACCGTGCGGCGCATCGAATCCGCGTGCAAGGTGTGGTCGGCCGGTGTGCAGGCCAGCGGGCTGGGCAAGATCCTGGCCGACAAGTCCAAGGGCACCGAGGTGGATCGGGCCGGACGCGTCATCGTGGAGCCGGACCTCACCATCAAGGGCTACCCGAACGTCTTCGTGGTCGGCGACCTGATGTCGGTGCCGGGCGTGCCCGGCCAGGCCCAGGGCGCGATCCAGGGCGGCACCTACGCGGCCAAGGCCATCAAGGCCGAGGTCGCCGGCAAGCAGAAGGTCGAGGACCGCAAGCCCTTCAAGTACTTCGACAAGGGCTCGATGGCCACCGTGTCGCGGTTCAACGCGGTCTGCCAGGTCGGCAAGCTCGAGTTCAGCGGTTTCATCGCCTGGCTGGCGTGGCTGGGCCTGCACCTGTGGTACCTGGTCGGCTTCCGCAGCCGCTTCGTCACCGTGCTCGAATGGTTCGTCTCGTTCCTGGGCCGCCACCGCGGTCAGATGGCCGCGACCGAGCAGTGGGTGTTCGCGCGGCTCGCGCTCGAGGCGCTCGACGATCCGACCGAGGCGGCGCAGCTGGCCAAGCAGATCGGCGTCGAATCCGCTTCGGGCAACGGCAAATCCGTGGCGACCGACAAACCCGGCGAATCCACAGGTCAGCGCGCGGGCTGAACCGAACCTTCCGTGCGGTATCAATAATGGCCTGACCGGGCCGCGTGTCCCGACCAATCCGGCACACCGGCCGGATCCGAATGTTCGACATCCGTTGACATTCGGGAGAGAGGTCATTCATGGGCAAACGCCAACCGGTCGATTTGGTTCGCGATTCGAGCACGGTGCGACGGCGCCTGGGTTCCCTGGCGGTCGCGGGCGCGCTGCCGCTGGTCGCCGCCCTCGCCACCGCGGGAACCAGTGCGGCCGAACCGGTTTCGTCGGACGAGAACCAGTCGGCCGTGGTCGACAACCAGCCCGCCGCCACCCAGCCGGACGGCACCGACGCGAAGCCGGGTGTCGTCATCGACACGCCGTTCGGCAAGATCTCGGTGCCGGTTCCGCAGACGATGGCCGACGGGGTGCACACCTACCTCGACGCCACCGCCGCGGAGGTCGAGGGCGCGGCCGCCGAGGCCACCCCCGCCGATGCGCTCGAACCGGGCGCCCTGGTCGATCAGCCCGCGCCGGCCATGCCCGTGCGGGTCGGCCGCAATTCGGCCACCGGCGTGCGGGACATCCCCAACGCGCCGCTCGCACCGGTCGATCAGAGCAAGCTGCACCAGCCCGATCCGCTGTCCGCACCCGATGTCGCGCCCATCGCCGCGCCCGAGGGCAAGCTGCGCTTCGGCGACACCCAGGTCGACATCCCGGCCTGGCTGAATCCGGAGCAGGCCGCCCAGGTGAACGCGCTCGCCGCGGGCGCGGAGGCGGAGCTGGCCCGCACCTACGATTCGGCCGGTTTCGAGCCGAGCCGTTCGGATCGCATGGCCGCGCAGACCGTGGGCACCGCGGCCGTGGGCGCGGCGGTGGGTGTGGGCGTGGCCGCTCCGCTCGAGATCGCCGGTGGGGTCATGGGCGGATTCATCGGCGCGATGGCGGGGACACCGTTCGCACCCGCGGGCTGGGTCTTCGGCCCGGCGGTGGGCGCGACGGCGGCCGCCACGTTGATCGCCGTACCCGCCGCGACCGTCGGCGCGGTGATCGGCGGTGCCGTCGGCGCCGTGAACGGTTACCTGGCTCCGGCCACCCCGGTCGGCCCGGTCGACGAGGCCACCACCGTTGATCAGGCTGCCGCGGTAGCCGACGCATCAGCTATCGAAGAGTGATAGCCGTTCTAACGAGGCCGGAATCCCTCACCAGGGATTCCGGCCTTTTCGATGTCCAGCTACCCACCAGTTAGCTAATTCTCAGTTATGACAACGATTTTCGATCGTCCGTTTCCTCACCAATCCGGGTGACCGGTGGGTTCGAATGTCGAGCGTCCGATGTTCCCCTGAAGAGAGGAATTGCATGGCCGCAGGTAAGCACCGAGCACTGAACCCCCATCGCAACAAGGTCGGAAACGTGGTGGCGGCAGGCGCGGTACCGCTAGTCCTGGCGATTGTCGGATCGGGCGCAGCCAATGCCGCACCGGCCGACGTCGCTCCGGTGGCGCAGCACGACGACGCGCCCAAGCCCCAGTGGCCCGCGGCCGACGCCCCGAACGTGAGTCCCTATGAGGGCCTGCACATTCCGGGCGACACCAAGAGCTCCATCCAATGGTCGCGACAGGCACCGGACAAGAGTTACCTGGCCCCCGTCGGCGTGCTGCACCCGCCCGCCCCGGTTC
>NZ_BAAFGR010000179.1:0-14419 GCF_041154655.1 Nocardia sp. JMUB6875 | reverse complement strand
GGATTGGGCTGGGTGGGGTTGGTCATCGGGGACTGCTTTCGGCGGGGCTGGAGACGAGGGCGCGGGCGACGGCGATGGCGTCGGGGGTGTGCTCGAACAGGTGACCCGCTCCCGGCAGCGCGCCGATGGCCGCGAGCCGACGGCGGTGGTCCTCGCGCAGGCCGGAGAGGAGCACGGTGATGCCGCGGTGTTCGAGCTTGCCGACGGCGTCCTCGAGGGTGAGCGCGCCGGTGGTGTCGAGGGCGGTGAGATGGGACATGCGCAGGATGACCACCCGGACATCGGAGAGCTCGGCCAGTTCCAGCAGGAACCGGTGCGCGGCCGCGAAGAACAGCGGTCCGTCGAGGCGGTAGGCCACGATGTGGTCGTGCAGCAGCCGGTGCTCCTCGGCGAGATGGTCGGCGTCGTCGAGCGGAATCTGCTGCAGGCGGGCCTCTTTGGCCACCGACCGCAGCGCCAGCAGCACCGCGATGCCCACGCCGACGGCCACGGCGGTGACCAGGTCCATGGCGACGGTGACCACGAAGGTGATGGCCATGATGGCGGCGTCACCCCTGGAGGCACGGGCGATGGCGGCCAGCGAGGCGGTCTCCACCATGCGCACCGTCGTGGCGAGCAGCACTCCGGCCAAGGCCGCCAAGGGAATCCAGGCGACCAGGCCCGAGGCCAGATAGATGATGGCGGCCAGCACCAGTGCGTGGGTCAGCGCGGCCAGCCGGGTGCGCGCACCGGAGCGCACGTTGACCGCGGTGCGCGCGATGGCCCCGGTGGCGGGCACGCCGCCGAACAGGGGCGCGGCGATATTGGCCAGCCCCTGGCCGAACAGTTCCCGGTCCGGGTTGTGGCGGGTGCCCACGGCCATGGAATCGGCGGCGGTGGCCGAGAGCAGCGATTCCAGCGCCGCCAGCGCGGCCACGGCCAGCGCGGGGGCGAGCAGCGACCCCAGCTGGTCGAGGTGCACGAATCCCAGTGTGGGAGCCTGCAATCCGGACGGAATCGTGCCGATCAGCGCCACGTCGAGATGGAACAGCTTGGCCGCCACCGTCGCCAGCGCCACCGCCAGCAGCGCGAACGGCAGCTTCGGCAGGTATCGGCCGCCGATCAGCAGCACGGCCGCGACCAGCAGCGCGACGGCGAGGGACATCCAGTGCGGCCCGGACGCGAACTGCCGCACCGCATCCCAGGCCGACTGCCACACCTTCTCCCCGTGCGCGTGCGCGATCCCGAGCGCCGACGGGAACTGCTGCAGCGCGATGACCACCGCGATGCCCGCGGTGAAACCCTCGATCACCGGGGCGGGCATGTAGCGCACCGCGCGCCCGACCCCGGCGACCGCGAGCACCACCAGCACGAGCCCGGCCAGCAGCCCCACGGCCAGCACCCCGCTCGCTCCGTGCCGGTGGAAGATCGGCACCAGTACCACCGTCATCGCCCCGGTCGGCCCGCTCACCTGGAATCGGGAGCCGCCGAAGACCGCGGCGAGCGCGCCCGCGACCACGGCGGTGGCGAGTCCGGCGGCCGCGCCGAGTCCGGAGCTGATCCCGAAGCCCAGCGCCAGCGGCAACGCCACCAGCGCGACGACCAGTCCGGCCAGCAGATCCGCGCCCGGGGCACGCAGCGCGGGTTTCCATTCCGCGCGAGACGGCAGCAGCGAGGCCACGGTCAGAGTGCTTCGGCCAGGCGGATTTTCAACGCGGCGAGCTCGGCACGCAGGGTGTCGGGCAGGCGGTTGCCGCCGATGCCGGCGTACCACTCGTCGATCGACTCGAGCTCGCGCACCCATTCGTCCACATCCACCTCGAGCGCGGCATCGATCAGGCCGCGATAGCCCTCGCTCAGGCCGTCCAGGTCGAGGGAATCCGGGGTGGGCACGAAGCCGATGGGGGTGCGCACCGCCTCGGCTTCGCCGTCGAGGCGTTCGAGCGCCCACTTCAGCACGCGGACATTGTCACCGAAGCCGGGCCACAGGAACTTGCCGTCGGCACTGCGTCGGAACCAGTTGACCTGGAAGATCTTCGGCAGCCGCGCGCCCCGGCGCTCGCCCATGGCCAGCCAGTGCGCGAAGTAGTCGCCCACGTGATAACCCAGGAACGGCAGCATGGCCATCGGATCGCGGCGCACCACGCCGACCGCGCCCGCGGCGGCCGCGGTGGTCTCCGAGGACAGCACCGAGGCGGTGAACACGCCGTGCGCCCAGGCGAAGGATTCGGTGACCAGCGGGATGGTGGTGGCGCGGCGGCCGCCGAAGAACAGCGCCGAGATCGGCACGCCGCGCGGGTCGTTCCATTCCGGGGCCACCGACGGGCACTGCTCGATCGGGGTGCAGTAGCGCGAATTCGGGTGCGCGGCAGGGGTTCCGGAGGCGGGCGTCCAATCGTGGCCGTGCCAGTCGATGAGGTGGGCGGGCGGCTGGTCGGTGAGGCCCTCCCACCAGATGTCGCCGTCGTCGGTGCGGGCGGTATTGGTGAAGATCGAGTTGCCCGCGTCGATGGTGGCGATGGCGTTCGGGTTGGTCTTCGCGCCGGTTCCCGGTGCGACTCCGAAGAATCCGGCCTCCGGGTTCACCGCGTAGAGCCGCCCGTCGGCCCCGAAGCGCATCCACGCGATGTCGTCGCCGACGGTCTCGGCCTTCCAGCCGGGCAGGGCGGGCTCGAGCATGGCGAGATTGGTCTTGCCGCACGAGGACGGGAAGGCGGCGGCGATGTAGTGCGTCTTGTCCTGCGGCGAGGTCAGTTTCAGGATCAGCATGTGCTCGGCCAGCCAGCCCTCGTCGCGGCCCAGCACCGAGGCGATGCGCAGCGCGAAGCACTTCTTGCCCAGTAGCGCGTTGCCGCCGTAACCCGAACCGTAGCTCCAGATCTCGCGACGCTCGGGGAAGTGCGCGATGTACTTGGTCTTGTCGCACGGCCACGGCACATCGGCCTGCCCCGCCATCAGCGGCGCGCCCACCGAATGCAGGCACTTCACGAATTCGGTGCCGTCGGTGAGCTTGTCCCACACCTGCCCGCCGGACCGCGTCATGATCTGCATCGATACCGCGACGTACTCCGAATCGGTGATCTGCACACCGTATTTCGGCTCGGCGGCATCCAAAGGCCCCATGCAGAAGGCGATCACGTACATGGTGCGCCCGGCCATCGCGCCCCGGTAGTGCTCGGTCATGACCGTGCGCATATCGACCGGATCCACCCAGTTGTTGGTGGGCCCGGCATCGCTCTCGGACTCCGAGCAGATGAACGTCCGATCCTCCACCCGCGCCACATCATCGGGATCGGAGGCGCACCAGAACGAATTGGGCTTGGCGGGTAGCGGCACGAAGGTGCCCTTGGCGACCAGGTCGGCGGTGAGGCGATCCCACTCCTCCCGCGATCCGTCGCAGTAGACGATGCGCTCGGGTGCGGTCAGTTCGGCGATCTCGGCGACCCAGGCGGTGATGCCGGGATGGTCGGTCGGAACCACGGCGGTGGCGAGGGTGGTGGCGCGTTCGGGCACGGCGAGCCTCTCTTCACGAAAAAACTAGGTTTGTAGTTTAGAAAACAAGCAAGCAACGAGGTCAAGGCACCCCCTCCGAATGGGAGGGGGCTGGTTAGGCGGGTTGTTCGAGCGCCTCGGCCTGGCCGGTGACGACGCCGGTGAGAATAACGCGCGCCACCGCGAGCAGCTCGGCGACCTGGGGTGAGGTCAGGGCGTAGGTGACCGAGAGACCCTCACGGCGGGCGGTGACCAGCCCGGCACGACGCAGAATCGACAGCTGCTGCGACAGATTCGCCGCCTCGACACCGATCTCGGCGAGCATTTCCGAGACCGCGTGTTCACGCTGGCTCAGTAACTCCAGGACCCGGATGCGAACGGGATGGCCGAGCGTCTTGAAGAAGTCCGCCTTCATTTGATAGAGCGGCCGTTGCATACCTGGCACAGTTGCAGAGTTTAGCAAGCAGGACAATCAACTGATACCTTCGGTCGTCCTGTGGACCGCCCTACAGAAAGATCCACCGTGCCCCTCGCCACCCTCAACGGGATTCGCCTCAACTACGACGTCACCGGCGCCGGACCCCTGGTCGTGCTGGTCATGGGCACCGGCAGCCCGGGCCGGGTCTGGCGGACCTATCAGGTTCCGGCACTGGTGAAGGCGGGTTTCCGGGTCGCCACCTTCGACAATCGCGGGATCGCGCCGTCGGAGGAGAGCGCGCACGGGATGCGGATCGAGGATCTGGTCGCCGATACCGCGGCGCTCATCGAATTGCTCGGCGCGCCGGCGCATGTCGTGGGCACCTCGCTCGGCGCGCGGGTCACCCAGGAGCTGGCGCTGGCCCGGCCGGAGCTGGTGCGCAAAGCGGTCATGCTGGCCACCACCGGGCGGCCGCATCCGCTGGCGAGCACGCTGAACAAGGGTGAGCAGGCGCTGGCCGCACAGGGTGTGAAGCTGCCGCCGGAGTACGCGGCCGCGATCAAGGCGATGCTGAACCTGTCCCCGCACACCCTCGAATCCGACGAGTCCGCGCAGCAGTGGCTCGACATTTTCGAGTACTCGGCCAGCGCCACGCCCGCGCCCGGCGTGCTGGCGCAGATGCGCATGGACCGCTCGCAGAATCGGCTGGCCGACTACGCCCGCATCACCGTCCCGAGCCTGGTCGTCGGATTCGCCGACGATCGCATGCTGCCACCGATTTTCGGCCGCGAGGTGGCCGAGGCGATTCCGGGCGCCCGCTTCGTCGAGATCGAGAAGTGCGGGCACTACGGCTATCTCGAACAGCCCGACGAGGTCAACCGCACCATCATCGGCTTCTTGAATCAGTGACCGCCTCAACCAGTAGTAAGGAGCAGATCGTGACCGACACCCTGCCGCCCTGCCCCGCCTGCTCGAGCGAATACACCTACGAGGTCGGCGGATTGCTGACCTGCCCCGAATGCGCGCACGAATGGACCCTCGAGGCCGAATCCGGCGCGGCCGACGACGGCGTGATCCGGGATGCGGTCGGTAATGTGCTCGCCGACGGCGACACCGTCACCGTCATCAAGTCCCTGAAGGTGAAGGGCAGCCCGACCGGCATCAAGGCGGGCACCAAGGTGCGCAATATCCGCCTGGTCCAGGGTGTGGGCGATCACGACATCGATTGCAAGGTCGACGGAATCGGCGCGATGCAGTTGAAATCGAGTGTGGTCAAGAAGGTTTGAGAGCTAGCGCGCACCCAGCTCGGCGGCGATCGCGCCGCTGAGCAGCTCCCGCGCCCGGTCGAGGGTGAGCGAGCCGCTGTGCCAGCGTTCGCTCAGCCCCTCCACCAGCGCGGTGAGCCGTTCCGCCACGGCGGCGGCGTCGAGTTCCAGTGCGATGGAACCGGTTTCCTGACCGTGCAGGATGAGGGTCTCCACATCGGAGTTCCAGGACCCGGTGCTGGCCTGAAGCGGTTCGCGCAGTGCGGGATCGAACACCGCGCTGGCGCGCAGCTCCCCCCAGGCGACGCTGTTCTCGCGGACCTCGTCGACGTCCTGCAGTTCCAGCAGCAGCATGTGCTCGACCTGCGCGCGCGGCTCGTCGAGATCGGCGAAAGCGCGCTCGGTGTAGGCCTCGGCGCGGTGGTTGATGTGCGCGAGGGCCGCGCGCAGGATGCCCGCGCGATCCTTGAAGTGGTAGTAGATCAGCGCGGTGGACACCCCGGCCGCGGCGGCCAGCTTCTCGACTCGCAATCCGCGGACCCCGTCCTGCGCGATGACTCGGACGGCGGCTTCCAGGATCTGGGTCTGACGGTCTGACACGATTCCTCACTCTAGAGCGACTGTGCGGTGGTCTCAGTCGACGGGTTCCTGCTGCGTGGTGCAGTGGATACCGCCGCCGCCGGCCGCGATGGCGTCGATATTGATCTGCACCACCTGCCGATCCGGGAACAGGCGTTGCAGCGTGTTCTTGGCCGCGGCATCGGTGTAGGCGTCGCCGAATTCGGGGGCGACGACGCCGCCGTTGCAGACGTAGAAGTTGATGTACCCGGCCGCGAAGTCGTCGCCCGCGCCCTTGTAGCGCAATTCCGAAGGCGCTTCGAGGGTTTCGATCTCGAGCGGGCGGCCCTGCGCGTCGACGGCATTGTGCAGCAGGTCGAGGTGGCGGCGGGTGACGTCGTAGTCGAAGGACTCCTCGTTGTCGTCGAGCGCCGCGACCACCACGCCCGGGCGGGCGAAGCGGGCATAGAAGTCGGTGTGCCCGTCGGTGATGTCGTGCCCGGCGATGCCCGGCAGCCAGATCACCTTCTTGATGCCGAGCAGGTGCTCGAGCTCGGCCTCCACATCCGATTTCTTCCAGCCCCGGTTCCGATTGTTGTTCAGCACACAGGATTCGGTGATGATCGCGGTGCCCTCGCCGTCGACCTCGATGCCGCCGCCCTCGAGCACCAGATCGGTGTGCACGGTCTCGACGCCGGCGCGGCCGTCGACGAAGGTGGCGACCTTGCTGTCGCGGCGGTGCTGCTGCTTGCCGCCCCAGCCGTTGAAGTTGAAGTCCACACCGGCCTTGGTGCCGTTGCCCTTCACGAACACCGGTCCGGTGTCGCGGATCCACAGATCGTCGATCTCGCTGACGATGAGCTCGACATTCGCACCGCCGAGCAGGTTGCGCGCCATCTCCAGTTCGTCCTGGCGTACCAGCATGGACACCGGCTCGAAGCGGGCGATGGTGGCGGCGATGGTCGCCAGGTTCTGGCGCACCTGCGGCAGCAGCTGCTTGCCCCAGATGGCCTCGCTCGCGCCGAAGGCCATCCAGGTGCTCTTGTGCGGCGCGCCCTCGTCGGGCATCACCCAGGAACGGCCGTCGTCGGACTTACTGCTCGTATCGCCGCTGAACCACGAGGAGACGGGTCCCTCGCAGCCCGCGAGCAGCAGCCCGCTCATCGTCAGTAGCCCGGATCGCATGAATCCGCGTCGTCGCATGGTGCTCGTCTCCTCGGTGGTCGGACACGAGGAAACATAATCCTGACTGAATTTTCAGTCAAGGACCGTGGCGGGCGTCACCCTGACGGCTTTCCACCGCCGGATCACCCGGGCCGGACCCGCGAGAGTCGTATATCTTTCCGCGCCAGCGTCATTCGTTGCCGAGGAGCCTTAGGCTGAGACCGAACCAAGATCATCTATCGGAAGGACCTCGGCGCGTGACGGGCTTGGGTGTGGGCTGGCTGGAACCGATCGAGGCGTCCACGCAGCGGTTGCTCGCGACCGTCGAGGCGATGACCGATGCGCAGCTCGGCGGTGACTCGCTGATTCCGCCGTGGACGCGGGGCCATGTCCTCGCCCATGTCTGCCGGGCGGGCGACAGCCTGGTGCGATTGCTGACCTGGGCGCGGACCGGGGTGGAGACGCCGCAGTACCCGAGCATGGCGGCGCGGGCGGCGGAGATCGAGGCGGGTGCGCGGCGGCCGGTGGCCGAGCAGCTGGCCGATGTGGTGGCCGGTGCCGAGCGGTTCGCGGAGGCGGTGCGGCTGCTGACGCCCGAGGCGTGGGAGCGTGCGGTGCGCCCGCGCACCGGGGAACTCCGGACTCCGGAAACACTGGTGCCGATGCGGCTGCGCGAATTGGAGATCCATCACGCGGATTTGAATGCCGGGTATTGCTTCGCCGATATCCCCGAGCCGGCGGCCCGCTGGATTCTCGACGATATCGCGGACGCAATGATCCGGTCCGAGTCCGGCAATCCGAGTCTCGTGCTACGGGCCACCGATTCCGATTTCCACCGCGACCTCACCGGCGAGCGGCGCACCGCCGTCGTCGAAATCGTCGGCCCGCAAGCCGATCTGCTCGCCTGGCTCAGCGGCCGGATTCCCGCCGAGAAAACCGCGCTGACCGCCGGGCGAGCCACTCCGGTACCGCCCGCTCCGAGGTGGATCTGACTAGAATTCAGAGATGACGACCAGTAAGAACACGGTTGTCGGAATACGCGATCAACTCGTGAACGCCGCTTACGAACTCTATACCCGGACCGGGGTGCGCGCGGTGACGTCCGACATGATCGCCGGGCGGGCGGGCGTCTCGAAGGCCACGCTGTACGAACACTTTCCGACACTGGAAGAGCTGGTCACGGTGGTGCTGCAGCGCCGCGAGCGGCTGTGGACCTTCGGCCTCATCGAGGAGCAGTCGCGGCTGCGCGGCACGACACCCGAGGAACAGCTGCTGGCCATCTTCGACGTGTTCGACGAATGGATCGCCGCCGCCGATTTCGATGCCTGCCTGTTCATCAATGTGCTGCTGGAAATGGGCGCGGATCATCCGCTGGGGCGGGCGGGAATCGAACACCTGCAGACCATTCGCGATATCGTGGCCGCCCGCGCCGAACGCGCCGGATTGTCCGACGTCGACAATTTCGCGCGCTGCTGGCACATCCTGATGAAGGGCGCGATCGTGGCCGCCGCGGAGGGTGATCGACAGGCGGCGCGACGCGCGAAAGCCATGGCCTCACAATTGATCCGGCTGCACCGCCCGAACTGAGCTCACGCCGGGTCGAAGCACCTCAGCTCCGCCAGCGCCGCCAGCTGATCCAGGTACTGCGCGAGGGATTCGTGGCGCACCCGCGGCTGCACGATCGTCGCACCGGCGTCGGCGAGCTCGCCCAGCACCTGTTCGGCGTGGGCCGGTTCGGCCATCGGATCGATGCGTCCCGCGGTTCCCACGATCACCTCGAATCCCGGTGCGCCGCAGTCGACTCCGTCCAGACGCTGCCGCAAATTCGCCGCGTCCAGCCCGGCCGGGATCCAGCCGTCGCCGAGCCTGGTGGCCCGCCGCAAGGCCGCCTCGCTGACCCCGCCGACCCACAGCGGCATGCGCTGCTGCACGGCATGCGGTTCGACCACCAGGCCCTCGAAGCTGTAGTACGTGCCCGAATACTTCGGTTCGCGCTGCCCGAGTGCCGCACGCAAGGCCGCCATGGCATCGTCGGCGCGGCGGCCGCGATCGGTGAAAGACGCGCCCAGCAGCTCGAATTCCTCCCGTGCGGTGCCCACCCCGACGCCCAGCACCACCCGTCCCCCGCTGATGGCGTCCAAGGTCCCGTACCGCTTGGCTATGGCCAGCGGATGGTGATAGCCGAGCACGATCACACTGGTGCACAACCGGATTCGCGTCGTCCGCGCGGCCACGTAGGAGAGCGTGGCCAGCGGATCCCAGTACCGTGTGCCCCGCGACCCGCCCAGCATGGCCGACCCCGAATGCTCCGCCACCGCAACGTGTTCGCTACAGGTCAGATGATCGAACCCCAGCCGATCCGCCGTCTCGGCGATCCGCGCGATCTCGGCGATCCCGGCCTCCCGCTCCCAGGCGGCCGAGCGCCCCGGAATATCGAGCACCACCGGGGTGGAGATCCCCATCCGCATAGCAGTCATTCCTTCCGCGACACCCGGGACCTGCACCGATGCCGGCCGACCCGGTCCTGTTGCGAGACCAGTATTCTCGGGGAATGAAGCGTACGTCCTTCGCGCGATGGCCCTGCTCGGTGGCCCGGACCATGGATCTGCTCGGCGACTGGTGGACCCCGCTGGTGTTGCGCGAGGCGTTCTACGGCGTGAAGCGATTCGGCGAGTTTCAGCAGGAATTGGGGATCGCCCGCAATACGCTCAGCGATCGCCTCGAGCGGCTGGTCGAGGAGGGGCTGCTCGAAAAGCGGCCATATCACAGCGAACCCGTCTGGTACGAGTACGTGCTCACCGAGAAGGGCCGCGACTTCTGGGATGTGCTCATGGTGATGTCGCGCTGGGGTGACCGCTGGCTCGCCGACGCGGACGGCCCGCCGGTCGTGCTGAACCACACCGCCTGCGGTCACGACACCCAGCTCAAGGTGGTGTGCGAGCACTGCGAGCAGCCGGTGCCGATCGAGGAATCGCGCCTGCGCATGGGCCCCGGCTATCCCGAGCGGTTGCGGGAACGACCCGACATCGTGGCGCGCTTCGCCCGGCAGGAAGCCAAATAACCAGCGTTGACCTGCGTAGTCTATTCATGTAACCATCCAGTGCATGGAGTGGACGGGCGCGAAGTACGCCGACGGACCGACAGCACAGGCCGAGATCTGGATCGACGCGCCACCCGAGCAGGTGTGGGCGCTCGTCTCCGATATCACGCTGATGCCGGAGCTGAGCGAGGAACTGCAAGCGGCGCACTGGGTTTCGCCGGAGACCCGGCCCGGCGTGGGCGCCATGTTCGTCGGCACCAGCCGGCACGAGGCCCTCGGTGAGTGGTCGACGACCTCCCATGTCGTGGAATGGGATCCGCCGCGTGCCTTCGCCTGGGCGGTCGCCGATCCCGAGAATCCCTCCGCCACTTGGCGTTTCACCCTCGATCCGGTGAACGGCGGCACCGCGCTGCGGCAGTGGGTCCGCATGGGTCCGGGCCGTTCGGGCCTGAGCGTCGCCATCGACGCCATGCCGGAGAAGGAGGAGAAGATCGTCTTCGTCCGCATGCGCGAATTCGAATCCGCCATGCGGACCGTGGTCGCCGAGATCAAGCGCCGCGCCGAGGAGGCGACCCGCTGATGCGCACCGCCACCACCGTCGAATTCTCCCGCGACTCCCGGCAGGTCGTCGACTTCGTCCGCGAGGCCGACACCATGGGCCTGGATATCTGCTGGGTCGCCGAGGCCTGGGGTTCGGACGCACCCTCGGCGCTGGGCTATCTCGCCGCCCGCACCGAACGAATCCTGTTGGGCTCCGGCATCATCCAGCTCGGCACCCGCTCCCCCGTCGCCATCGCCCAGGCCGCCCTGACCCTGGCCGAACTGTCCGGCGGCCGTTTCCTGCTGGGCCTCGGCGCGTCCGGCCCGCAGGTCATGGAGGGCCTGCACGGCGTCCCCTTCGCCCGGGCGCTGACCCGCATGCGCGAGACCATCACCGTCATCCGCCGGGCGTGGTCCGGTGAGAAGATCTCATTCCAGGGCAAGACCATCCGAATCCCCTTGGACGGCAACAGCAAACCGATGCGCCTGTCCATGCCCGCCAACACCGACATCCCCATCTACATCGCCAGCATGTCCCCGAAGATGCTCGAACTCACCGGCGAACTGGCCGACGGCTGGCTGGGCACCAGCTTCGTTCCCGAGGGCTCCAACGCCTACTTCGACCATCTCGACGCGGGCCTGACAGCCGCCGGCCGCACCCGCGCCGACATCGACGTCTGCCAGGGCGCGGAAGTCGCCCTCTTCGACGACGAGGAAGCGGTCTCCCGCCACATCGCGGGCCGGAAACCGGAGCTGGCCTTCAGCATCGGCGGCATGGGCAGCGCGACAACCAACTTCTACAACGCCGCCTACGCCCGCCAAGGTTGGGCGGAGGTCACCGAAGCGATCCGCGAACGCTGGCAATCCGGCGACCGCACCGGCGCAACCGAACTCGTCACCGACGACATGATCCTCGCGACCACTCTCATCGGCACTCCCGACATGGTGAAGCGCCGCCTCCGGACCTGGAGCGACGTCGGCGTCGACACCGTCCGCCTCTACCCCGCGGGCGACACCCTCGACGCCAAACTCACCAATCTCGCCCAGGCCCTCGACCTCATCGCCGATCTCGACCAGACACCCGCCTCGCCGTAATCCGCCCGGCCGCACCGGGTCCCGCACCGGGCCTAACGGGCCGTGACGAACCGCTCGGCATAATCTCGTGGAATGGTGTCGCGGATGAATGGGGCGGTGCTGCCGCCGAGCCTGGTGGAGATGGCGACGCGGCAGGTGCGGGCCGAGGTGCTCAGCGGGGAGCGCGAACCCGGGGAGCGGATCGGCGAGGAGGCGCTGTGCGCACGGCTGGGGACCAGTCGCGCGCCGGTGCGGGAGGCCCTGCGGCTGCTGGCCCAGGAGGGGTTGATCGAGCATCTGCCGCGGCGCGGGTTCCGGGTGGCGGTGTGGTCGGAGACCGACATTCTGCAGCTGTTCGAACTGCGGCGGGTGCTGGAACGACATGCCATCGAGTCCGCGTTCCCGCTTGCGGCCGAGGGTGATCCGCTGCACGCGGTGCGGACGGCGCTCGAGGACATGCGGGCGGCCGACGCCGCGGAGGATCTGTTCGAGCGTGACAATGCCCATCGACGCTTCCACGCCGCCATCGTGGCGCTGGCGGGCAACCGGCAGCTGGATCTGGCCTATGAACCGATCCTGCTGAAGCTGCAATTGCCGATGGCCCGCAATCTGCGCACCGAGGCGCGGATCGCGCAGCGCCGCAACGGTGTTCGCCGACATGCTGAGCTGCTGGCGGCATTGGAGACCGGGGACGCGGCCCACGCCAGCGCCGCCCTGCTGCGGCACGGGGAACGCGCCTATCTGGATCTCGACATCCGCTAACACAGCGGATACATTGCGACACCGCCGAATTCACACATTCTGTCGACAATCGACAGATGCTGAACCCCGGTCCCACGGTCGCGGAGATTCTGGCCTCGCACGAGAGCGGCAGCGGCTCACCGACGCACACCGCCGCGCGGGTCGCCGACGCCATCGCGGCGCGCGGCGCGGACGGCACCTGGATCACGCCGGTCCCCCGCGAGCGGCTGCTGGCCGACGCGGCCGAGATCGAGCGCCGCCCCGGGGCGCGCACACTGCCGCTGTACGGCGTGCCGTTCGGGGTGAAGGATTCC
Organism: Nocardia sp. JMUB6875; assembly: GCF_041154655.1. NCBI lineage: Bacteria > Bacillati > Actinomycetota > Actinomycetes > Mycobacteriales > Nocardiaceae > Nocardia > Nocardia sp. JMUB6875. The sequence continues at coordinate 1,834 of NZ_BAAFGR010000179.1, read as the reverse complement.
ATCGATGTGGCGGGCTGGCCCACGACGCTGGCCTGTCCCGATTTCGCCTATACCGCCACCGAGACCGCGCCCGCGGTGCGGCGGCTGCTGGACGCGGGCGCGCTGTTCGTCGGCAAGACGAATCTGGACCAGTTCGCGACCGGGCTCAACGGCACCCGCACGCCGTATCCGATTCCGCGCAGCGTCTTCGGCGGCGAATTGATCTGCGGCGGCTCCAGTTCCGGTTCGGCGCGCGCGGTCGCGCTGGGTGAGGTGCCGTTCTGCGTGGCGACCGATACGGCCGGGTCGGGCCGGGTGCCCGCGGCGCTCAACGGGATCCTGGGCTGGAAGCCCTCGCGCGGCCTGATCAGCACGGTCGGCCTCGTTCCAGCCTGCAAGTCGCTGGACTGCCTGACGCTGATGGCGACCACCGTGGAGGATCTGGACCGGGTGTTCGAGGTCATCGCGGGCGTGGATCCGGATGATCCGTGGAGCCGGGCGCGTGGGCCGCGGTTCGGCGGCGGGCCGGTGCGGGTCGGACTGCCGGATGTGGCCGAGCTCGAGTTCTTCGGCGACGACCTGTTCCGCGCCGCGCATCTGGGTGTGCGGGATCGGCTGGCGCGCCTCGGATTCGACTGCGTGCCGACCACGCTGGAACCCTTCCTGGCGGCGGGCGAGCTGCTCTATCAGGGGCCGTGGGTGGCCGAGCGGCTGGTGGAGTTCGAGGCGTTCCTGGCCGCGCAGCCGGAGTCGATTCTGCCGGTGATCCGCGAAATCCTCACCGGCGGTTTCCGATTCACCGCCGTGGATGTCTTCCGCGCGCAGCAGCGGCTGCAGGAGTTGCGCGCCACGGTGGCACGGATGTGGACCGACTTCGACGTGATGGTGGTCCCCACCCTCGGCACCACCTTCACCGTGGAACAGGTACTGGCCGATCCCATCGCCACCAACACCACCCTCGGTCACTACACCCATTTCGGGAATCTGCTGGATCTCACGGCGATCTCGGTGCCGGTTGGTATGACCGCGGACGGCCGCCCGCTGGCGGCCATGGTCTTCGGACCGGCCCTCGCCGACGACACCGTGCTCGCGGCGGCCGCCCGCCTGCTCGACGAGCCGCGCCGCGCCGCCCTCGACGAGCCACGCCACCCGAACCTCCGTCTCGTACAGAAAGAACGACCATGACGGCAGCGCACCACATTCCGGCACAGCCCACCGATTTCACCTTCGACCCGAGCACCCTCGCCCTGCTGGTCATCGACATGCAACGCGACTTCCTGCTCCCCGGCGGTTTCGGCGAGAGCCTCGGCAATGACGTGGCGCTGCTGCGCACCGTCATCGAACCGCTGTCCGCGCTCATGACCGCCGCCCGGGCCGCGGGCATTCCCGTCATCCACACCCGCGAAGGCCATCTGCCCGACCTGTCGGACTGCCCGCCCGCGAAACTGTTGCGCGGCAACCCCTCCCAGCGCATCGGCGATCCGGGCCGGTTCGGGCGGATTCTGATCCGCGGCGAATACGGCCACGACATCGTCGACGAACTCGCGCCGCTGGCGGGCGAAGTGGTGATCGACAAGCCCGGCAAGGGCGCGTTCTACGCCACCGAACTCTCGGATGTGCTGGAGGGCAAGGGCATCCGCTCACTGCTGGTCACCGGTGTCACCACCGAGGTCTGCGTGCACACCACGGTGCGCGAGGCCAATGACCGCGGCTACGAATGCCTGGTCGTCTCCGATTGCGTCGGTTCGTATTTCCCGGAGTTCCAGCGCGTGGGCCTGGCCATGATCGCCTCCCAGGGCGGGATCTTCGGGTGGGTCGCCGATTCCGCCGCCGTCCTCGGCGCGCTCACCTTCTC
>NZ_BAAFGR010000178.1:0-14431 GCF_041154655.1 Nocardia sp. JMUB6875 | reverse complement strand
GAGCCCGGTAGATCTCGACGTGACAAACGCGACTGCCCGATCGGCACTGCCATTCGAATGCTCCCCATGCACCCAAACAGTCTGCTCGAGCGCGGGCCGCACGCAACTCGGTATGAGCGTGCACTAGCCCGCCGCGCCTGCGGCTGGTGTTGTGCGCCCGGGTCCGCGGCAGAGTAATGCGGTTCCGGTTTCAGATGGGTACGCGGGCCCGGCGGAGGGCGTCGAGGGTGGTTTCGGGAGAAGTGTTGAAACAGAATCGGATTCCGGGTGCTGCCTCGGTGAGGACATTGATGATGCGCTCGAACAACAGGGTTTGGTCGGGGAGGGCTCGTATCGCGCCGCCGATCATGACGACGTCGAAGCGGTGGTTGGCGAACAGGGTTCGCAGGTCGGACTCCGCGTCATCGGGTGATGCGTCGACGAGCAACGGGGTGACGTCGAATTCGGAATTCCGGAGGGCATCGTTCGCGGCGTCGATCCTGGCGGTCAACTGCGCCTCGTCGAGATCGGGGGTGCGGCTGTAATCCATGGCGCGCGGATGCAGGCCGATGGTCAGAGCCTTGGGGCGCGCAGCTGGTTCCGACATTGGCTCTCCTCTGTGGAGCATGGCCTCCGTGTGATCGCGTGCGACGATGGAGGTCGGTTCGACAAGATTGCTTTGTTTACAAAGGTATTTTGGAGAGAAAGGTATGTCAACGGATTCCGGCCTGTCCCTCGACGAGAGCGTGCGCGCCATGGTGCTGCTCATGCCGCGGCTGATCGGACGCGCGAAACGCCTACCGGTCCCGGCGGCTTTGCAATCGTTCGACCTCGCGCCCCGTCATCTGTCGATGCTGACCTACGTACTGTTCGACGGGCCGCTGACAGTGAACGAGCTGGCGCGGCGGCTCGAGGTTGCCCCCACGACCGTGAGTCTGATGGTCGCGGACCTCAGCCGGCAGGGTGTCGTGGAACGACGACCCGACGACCATGACCGCAGACGCACCCGGGTCGCCATCGCCGACTCCCAACGCAAGGCCGTCGAGGCCTGGCTCGGCGGCGCGGACCGCGGCTGGCGCGCCGCCCTCGGCCCATTGACCGCCGAGCAGCGCGCCATCGTGATAGCCACCCTGCACGCCTACGAGCAAGCCGTCTCCGAAACTGTCAGTGGCGCAAGAGAATAATCAGTAGCGCGAGAGGATCAGGTCGGTCTTGAGGACCGCGGCGCCGGCCAGCCAGCCCTTGGACTGAAGGGTGGAGAGGGCCTGGTTGCGGAGGGTGGTGGCCTGGTTCAAAGTGTCTACCTTGAAAGACAATTCGATGATGGTCTCGGTGCCGGTGCCTGAGGCGGCCTTGACCGGAACAACCTCGATGGAGGTGTCGGTGCCCTGCCAGGTGCCGTCCCATTCCTTGCTGGTGACGGGGCCGTGGGCGCGGGAGGACTTGAGTTCGGTTTTGCCCCAACCCGAAGCGGACCAGTCCTTGAGTTTGCCCGGGATCTGCGCCACCGCGATATTGCGGGCGTCGGTTTCGGTGGGGAGCGTGGTGCCCGAGTAGCCGGAGGCGGAGGAGGACTTCTTGTTGGCGAAGCTCACTACCTGCTTGTCGGTGGTCCAGTCGACCTGGCAGTCGTAGTTGCTGGAGGAGTCGAAGCCCTGTTGGTTGGCGGTGGTCAGGGCGGCGTTGATGTCGCCGTTGGTGACCGGGTAGCGCTTCTTGTAGTTGATGTCGAAGTCGCTGCCGTCCTTGTGGCGGAAGCGCACGTCCCAGCCCGCGTTGTGCAGATCCAGGGCGTTGGTGTCGAAGTATTCGTAGGACACCGCCAGCGCGGAAGAGCCCAGGCCGAAGGCGGAGCGCACCTCGGCGGTCGGAGCGCCAGTCGAATCCAGCGTTCCCGCGACGAGGTTGAACTTCACCTCGTAGTTCGGGGTGGCGTTGGAGGCCGCGGCGGCCTCCGGCGCGGCCACCCCGCAGACGCCCGCCGCGAGGGCGGCGGTGGCGGCGAGCAGGGTGAAACCGTTCTTGATCTTGTTTGCGAGCACGCGGCGAAGCCTGGGGGCGGAAGGTGACGCCGCGGCGATCACCTTCCGACCTCAGTGTGAAAACCCGCCTACAGATCGGCGATCGCGGCCAGGGGTGGTGTGCGGGCCGCCCGGATGGCGGGCCACAGCGCGGCCAGTACGCCGACGATCCCGGAGGCCAGCAGCATCAGCACGATCTGCGTCCAGGGCACATCGATGGTGGAGATACCCAGCTCCGCAAGGGTTTTGAGGAAGCCGACGCCCAAGCCGAGACCCAGGATGACACCGACGACCGCGCCGAAGATGGCGATCAGCATGGATTCCAGATAGATGCTGCGGCGCACCTGCTGCCGCTGCATACCCACCGCCCGCAGCATGCCGATCTCACGACGCCGCTCCACCACCGACAGCGCCAGGGTGTTGACGATGCCGAGGATGGCGATCACCACCGCCAGGGCCAGCAGGCCGTAGAGGATGGCCAGCAGCGTGTCGATCTGCCTGCCCTGCGCGCCCTTGAAGTCGTCGCGGTCCTGGACCTGGACGATCACGTACTGCTCGGTGGCCTTCTCCAGGTTCTTGCGCATGGCGGGGAGGTCCGCGCCGGGTTGGCCCTTCACCAGCACCAGGAAGCTGCTCTGGTAGCTGACCGGAACCGTCTTCTCGTACAACGCCTTCGACGCGACCAGCGACTGCAGCAGCTGGGTGTCCTTGTAGATGCCCGCGACGGTGACCTTGTACTTCTTGAAGTCCAGGCTGGTCACGTCGACGCTGTCGCCGACCTTCCAACCGTGGTCGCCCGCATAGGTTTCCGACACCATGATGTCGTTGTCGCCGAGCTGGTCGGTGCCCTGCTTCATGGTGTAGTTGAGAACCTTGTCCATCGGTCCCTCGGGCACGGTGCCGATCAGCTGCTTGCCGTCGACCTTGAGCGCGATGCCGTGGAAGGCCACCACATCCTTGACCTGCGGCACCTGCTTGACGGTATCGGTGGCGGCCAGCGGGACGCCGATGATGCCGCCGGGCGGGCCCTGCAGGATGTAGTCGGCGGTGACGCCCTTGTCGACCAGATCGCTCACGCTGGCCTTGGCCGAGGAGCCGAGCATGCCGATGGCGGACACCAGCATCAGGCCCAGCGTCAGCGCGAAGGCGGTCGCGGCGGTTCGGCGCGGATTGCGAATCGCGTTGTTGCGCGCCATCCTTCCGACTGGCCCGAACGGCCGCACCAGCACGCTGAGCCCGCTCACCACCGGCCGCGACAGCGCCGGGGACGCGAACAGCACCGCGAGAATCAAAGCGGCAGCACCGATTCCGACCACCGAGGCCGCACCGCCGCCGGTACCGCGCGCACCCAGCACCACCAGCACCACACCGGCCACCGCCAGCACCGCGCCGATGATGGTCCGCACCCGCAACGACTCACCGGACGAATTCGCCTCCGAGCGCATGGCTTCCACCGGCGGCACCTTGGCCGCGCGGCGTGCGGGTGCATAAGCGCTGAGCACCGTCACCAACGTCCCGACACCGATAGCCACCAGCACAGTGCGCGGCTGCAACGACATCGTGCCGGTGGGCAGCCCGAGCTTGAAGGCATTGAGCAGCCCCGACAGGCCGAATGCCAAACCGACGCCCGCCGCGAGACCCAGTGCGCTGCCGATCAATCCGACGATCAGCGACTCCCCCACCACAGAGCGCGAGATCTGCCGCCGGCTCGCACCGACCGCACGCAGCAGCGCCAGCTCGCGCAACCGCTGCGCCACCAGCATCGAGAAGGTGTTGTAGATGATGAACGTGCCCACGATCAGCGCGATGGACCCGAACGCCAGCAGGAAGTAGTTGATGAACTTCAGCGCATTGCCCAACTGCTGCTTGAAGTCATCGCGGACCTGATCGGCGTCCTGCACCTTGTAATCGGGCAGCGCCGCCTTGATCTGATCGCGCAGATCATCGGCCTTCACACCCGGATTCGCGGCGATATCGACATAGGCGACATACTGGCCGTCGGTGAACAGCTGCCGCGCCTGCGAATCCTCGAACTGCAGCGCGATGAACCCGCCGGTGTTCGAGGCGTCGATGTCGTAGATGCCCGAGACGGTGACGTCGATATTGCCCTTGGACGGAACCAGCACCTTGGTGTGATCGCCGACCTTCAGATCCGCCCGCTCCGCACCACCCTTGTTGATGGCGATCTCACCGGGCTTCGACGGCGGCGTGCCCTCGATGAACTTGTCCGGCTCCGCCACCGACTTCCCGGGCGGCAGATACGACTGGCCGATGGTCGGCGCGCCGCCGGTCTGCACGGCATGCCCGTCCTTCAACAGCATGACCGGGCCGTTGACGCTCGGCGCGACCGTCTTCACGCCGTCCATGTGAGAGATCTTGTCCACCACATCGTTCGGCACACCGAGCGACTGCTGCTCCTTGGGCGAGACCCGCACGTCGACGCCGCGCGCCTGGGTGGAGAAGATGCCGTCGAAGGTGGACTGCAGCGTATCGGTGAAGATGAACGACCCGGAGATGAACGCGGTGCCGAGCACCACCGACAGCACGGTCAGCACCAGCCGCACCTTGTGCGCGGCGAGATTGCGCAAGGCGACCTTGCGCATCGGGGAGGCAGACATCAGAGCGTCTCCAGCGACTTCATCTTGTCGAGCACGGAATCGGCGGTGGGCCCGCGCAATTCGTCGACGATCTTGCCGTCGGCGAGGAAGACCACCCGGTCGGCGTAGGAGGCGGCGCGCGGATCGTGGGTCACGATGACCACGGTCTGACCGAATTCGTCGACGGCGGCGCGCAGGATGCTGAGCACCTCGCCGGAGGAGTGCGAGTCCAGGTTGCCGGTCGGCTCGTCACCGAAGATGATGTCCGGCTTGCCCGCCAGCGCGCGGGCACACGCCACGCGCTGCTGCTGACCGCCCGACAGCTCGCTCGGCCGGTGAGTGAGCCGGTCGCCCAGGCCCAGCCGCTTGACCACGGTCGAGAGCCATTCCTCGTCGGCCTTGCGGCCCGCGATGTCCAGCGGCAGCGTGATGTTCTCCAGCGCGGTCAGCGTCGGAACCAGGTTGAACGCCTGGAAGACGAAGCCGATGCGGTCCCGGCGCAGCGCGGTGATCTGCTTGTCCGAGAGCCGGGTGAGATCGGTCTCACCGATGTGCACCGCGCCTGTGGTCGCCGAATCCAGGCCCGCCAGGCAGTGCATGAGCGTCGACTTGCCGGAACCGGACGGTCCCATGATGGCCGTGAACTCGCCCTTCGCGAACTCGGCCGTCACTCCGGCCAGCGCGTGGACCTGCGTATCGCCCGACCCGTAGATCTTCACTAGATCGGTCGCACGGGCGGCGACCGTGGCCGCGCCCTGCTCCAGGCTGACGGAATCCGAGACGTTCGAAGTCATGATGTCCAGTGTGTCGAGGTTCGAGGGCTCATGCCATCCGGGAACTCCCTGATGGGGATCTCCTCACAGACTCCACACAATTGGCCGCCGCGGCCAGCCCTCAATTGATGGGGGCGGCCCGCCACCAGTCCATGAGCTGATCGTCGGTGGCCAGGAAACCGGTGCTGTACATGAGGAACGCTCGCTTGCCGTCCTTGGCGTGGAACTCCGTCACCAGCCGCGGGCGCAGCAGGGCACTGCCGCTGAGCTGGTAGTTCGTGTACTTGTTGCCGTGCACCTTGACGTCGGTCTTGGTATAGCCCGACAGGGCGGCCAGCGCGTCCTCGGCGTCGGCGGTCGAGCGGTACATGAGGAAGCGGTACACCGGGTGGCCCAGGCCGGTGCAGTTCCACGCGATCTCCCACGCCCCGAAATCCGGGTCGCCGGACCCCGAGTCGGGTGGGGGTGAGGCGGGTTCGTAGGTCGTGCACGACGCACCCTGGTAACCCGTGCCGGAATTGGCATCCGAATTCGGGTCGGCCTGGGGCAGCATCTGCGGGAAACGCTGGCTCAGCAACTGAGCGGCCGCGCCCGCGTGCTCGGGCAGGCCCGCGGCGGGCTCGGTCGTCTCGGTCACGGTCGGATCGGCGGCCTCGGTGGTCGGCTCCACGCTGGTGGTGACGGTCGTGTGCGAATTCGACGAGCGATCCAGAATGGCGACGCACCCGGCGATCGCCACCAGCGGCAACACCACGACGGCCGCCGCACCCAGCAGGCAGCCGCGCAGTTTCGAGCGCTTCCTACGGCGGGGCGGCGGAACAGGTCGCGGCGCGGGCGGCGCGGCCACCTGGGCGGTGTAGCGCGAGGTCGCGGCGGGACGCTGGCCCGGAACGGAATGCTGCTGTCCCGGAGCCGAATTCGAATCGAACGGCGTCGTCATCACGGCCGTCGGCTGCGGGGCGAACGGCGCGTGCGCCAGCACCTGGGTCGGACCGGCCGGATTCTCCAGCGCCTGCTGGGCGGCGGTCGCGAACTCGGTGCACGAATCGAACCGCCCCTCAGGATGTTTCGCGAGGGCGCGGGCCAGCACCGCGTCCAGGGACGGCGGCAGGCCCGGACGCAGCGAGCTGACCGGCGGCGGGGCCTGATTGAGATGGCCGTGGATGATGCCCACCGGATGCTCGGCCGCGAACGGCACATTGCCGGTGAGCAGCCGGAACAGGGTGCAGGCCAACGAGTATTGGTCCGAGCGCGGATCCAGCGGCTGACCCGACAGCTGTTCCGGCGAGGCATAGGTGAGCGTCGCGGTGAACGAGCCGGTCTGGGTGAGCTTGGTGGCGTCATCGCGCAGGCGAGCAATGCCGAAGTCCGCCAGGAAGACTCGCTGTTCGCCGTCGACGTGTTCGAGCAGGATGTTGGCGGGCTTCACATCCCGGTGCAGCACACCCCGGCGATGCGCGAAGTCCAGGGCGCGCGCGGTGTCGGCGATGATCGCAATCGCCTGGCGCGGCGGCAGATTCGCGGACTCCAGCTGCGCGGCGTCCGGGCCGTCGATGTACCGCATGGCGATCCACGGCTGCGCGTCGTCGATGCCGCGGTCGTACACGGGCACGATATTCGGGTGATCGAGCCGCGCGACCAGATCGGCCTCCCGCTCGAACCGCCGCCGCACCTCGATATCACCGAACACATCACGGCTGAGCAGCTTGAGCGCGATCAGCCGAGGCAGTCGCGGGTGCCGGGCCAGGTACACCGATCCCATGCCACCGCGGCCGAGTTCGCGTTCGATCTCGTAACCGGCGAACACTTCCCCAGCGCGCAGCACACCGACCCTTTCGACCGACTCCTTCGGTTCGCGACCCTACGTGCCCGGCGCCGAGGCTGTCATATGCGCAGGTCAGCTCAGTTGAGCGGGGCGTTCTTCCACCACTTGAGGACCGGGTCCAGGCTGCCGGACAGGCCGTCGGTGTACATCAGGTACTGGGTGCGGCCAGAGTCGGTGAAGGCGGTCACCAGGCGCGGGTGGCTGTCACCGGTGAACTGGTAGTTGGCGTAGGTCTTGCCGCCGTTGACGTCATTGGACTTGGTGTCCGGGCTCAGGCCGCTCAGCACCGACTGCACGGTGGCGGAAGAGTCGTAGGCGAAGATCCGGTAGAAGGGGTCCTTGTTGTCGCTGCCGCCGTAGCAGCGCCACTGCACCGTCCAGTCGCCGAAGTCGGGGGTGCCGTCGGTGGCGTCGGAGGCGACCGGGGAATCGGCCACCCAGCATTTCGCGCCGTTGTAGCCCTTGCCGTCGGTCTTGGTGGCGGGCAACAGCTTCGGGAACTCCTTGGCCGCGGCGGACCAGTCGATCTGCTTGTCGCCGACCGGCGCGTCGGTCGCGGAGATGGTGGGCGCGCTCTTGGTGGAGCTGGACTTGCTGCTGCCCGCGGCGGCCACGATCGCGACCACCACGATGAGCAGCAGCACCACGGCGATGATGATGCCCACCAGCAGACCGGTATTGGACTTCTTCGGCGGCCCGGCCCGATGCCCGCCGACCGGGGCGACCGGCGGACGCTGCGGCTGGCCCGGCGCCTGATACGCGTAGGACGGCTGCGGCGTGTACTGGTTGGTGGAGCGGCCGGTGTAGTTGCCGGTCACCGGCTTCGGCGGGGTCGGATTGGCCTGCGGTGGAGTGGGATACGGCTGCGCCGGGCCGGTCTGCGGGCGCGGACCCGCGGTCGGCATGGGCGCGCCGGTGTAGGGCATGGCGGTCGGGGTCTGGCCGCCCGTCTGCATCGGCCCGCCGGTTTGCATCGGAACACCGGTCGGCATCTGCCCGCCGGTCTGCATCGGCCCGCCCGTCGGCATGGCGCCGCCGGTGTACATGGGCATACCGGTCGGCATGGCGCCACCGGTCAGCGGCGGAGCCACCGGCATCGGCGGCGCGGTGCGGCCGACCAGCGGCATGGCGGGCGCGCTCGGATGCGCGAGAGCGCGGCGGGCCGCGGCGGCGAACTCGCTGCAGCTGGCGAAGCGGTCCTCGGGCCGCTTGGCCATGGCCTTGGCGATCACCAGGTCCAGCGACGGCGGCAGACCCGGGCGGCTGTTGCCCAGCGGCGGCGGCGGATTCTGCAGATGGCCCTGGATCACCGCGGCCGGGTTGGTGGCCGAGAACGGGCCGTTGCCGGTGAACAGCCAGAACAGGGTGCAGGCCAGCGAGTACTGGTCGGAACGCCCGTCCAGCGCGGAACCGGTCAGCTGCTCCGGCGAGGCGTAGGCCAGGGTCGCGGTGAAGGTGCCGGTCTGGGTGAGGTGACCGCTGTCGTCGCGCAGCCGTGCGATGCCGAAGTCGGTGAGGTAGACCCGCTCGCCCTTACCGCCGGTGGAGCGGGCCAGCAGGATATTGGCGGGCTTCACATCGCGGTGCAGCACCTCGTTGCGGTGCGCGTAGTCCAGGGCGTCGGCCATCTCGGCCACGATCTGCACGGCCCGCTCCGGGGGCAGCGTGGAGGGCGTCACGCTCGCGGCGTCGATGCCGTCGATGTACTGCATGGAGATCCACAGCTGCCCGTCCTCGAGCCCGCGGTCGTAGACGGTGACAATATTGTGGTGGTCCAGCTGGGCGACCAGATCGGCCTCGCGCTCGAAGCGGGCGCGGACCTCCTTGTCGAAGACCATCTCCCGATTGAGCAGCTTGAGCGCCGTCAGCCGGGGCAGCCGCGGATGCTTGGCCAGGTACACCGAACCCATGCCACCTCGGCCGAGCTGCCGTTCGATGACATACCCAGCAAAAACGTCACCTTCGGACAGCATGACGATCTCCCACTTTCCACTCCGCGGCCGGGACCCACCAGCCCGCGAGGTACTACAGACGATCGGCGTGATCGCGAGAACCGATCCGAAAACACCGAAACTGTAGCCGATTCGCGGCCTACCGAACTATCTATGCAAGCCCGCCTAACGCAACACTCAACGTTTGCTTGCAGCCGCAGGTAACCGCCGATCCCTTGTCAGAGGTGAGGGATAGGCTGTTCCGCATGCGTATTGGAGCTCACGTCCGCATGGACAGCGACCCGATCGGCTTCGGCGAGAAGCTGGGGGCCGACGTCATCCAGATGTTCGTGGTCGATCCGCAGAGCTGGGACAAACCCACACCCCATCCGCGGGCCGAGGAGATCAAGGCCAGCGATATCGACGTGGTGGTGCACTCGTCCTATCAGATCAATGTGGCCAGCCTGAACAACCGGCTGCGCATGCCCTCGCGCAACGCGGTGGCGCAGCAGGCCAAGGCCGCCGCCGAGCTGGGCGCGATCGGGCTGGTGGTGCACGGTGGGCACGTGCGCTCCGACGCCGAGATGGTGGAGGGATTCGTCAACTGGCGCAAGCTGTTCGAGCGCCAGGCCGACAAGGGCGGGTTCCCGGTGCCGATCCTGATCGAGAACACCGCCGGCGGAAACCACGCCATGGCACGGTATTTCGACGATATCGGGCGGCTGTGGGACGCGGTCGGGGACTTCGGGGCCGGATTCTGCCTCGACACCTGCCACGCCTGGGCCGGTGGTGAGGAGCTGGTCGGGATCGTGGAGCGGATCAAGGCGATCACGGGGCGCATCGATCTGGTGCATCTGAACTCGTCGCGGGACGCCTTCGATTCGGGCGCGGACCGGCACGCGAACTTCGCGGACGGGACGATCGATCCGCAGCTGCTGGCGGAGGTGTGCAAGACCGCCGGTGCGCCGGTGATCCTGGAGACCCCGGCCGAAGGTGTCGCCGACGACCTGGCCTACCTGCGCGAGCACGTCGGATAAGCCCGTTTCGATCCGGCTGATCCTGAACCTGTTTCGGCGGGCGGGACGCTGGTGTCCTGAGGGAGGCCCGAATCCGGGCCGTTCCTTCCGGGCGAAAGGCATTGCATGTCCGTCGATTACGCAACTTCCAACATCACTGTCGTGCAGCTGGGCAGCAAGATCGGCGCGCGCATCGACGGTGTCCGGCTCGGCGGCGACCTGGACTCGGTGACCGTCCAGGCCATCCAGGACGCGCTGCACAAGCACAAGGTGATCTTCTTCCGCGGCCAGGAGCACCTGACCGAGGACGGGCAGTACGAGTTCGCGCAGCTGCTGGGCGCGCCCACCACCCCGCACCCGACCGTCACCTCCAAGGGCGTCAAGACCCTGCCCATCGACTCCGAGTACGGCCGCGCCAACAGCTGGCACACCGATGTCACCTTCGTGGACCGGATTCCGAAGGCGTCGATCCTGCGCGCGGTGCACCTGCCGCCCTACGGCGGCTCCACCACCTGGGCCTCGACCGTGGCGGCCTACGACTCGCTGCCTGCTCCCCTGAAGGCCCTGGTCGAGAACCTGCGGGCGCGGCACACCAATGCCTACGACTACGCCGCCGACCGCACCGAGGTCGCGCGCGGCGAGAACGAGCAGGTGACCGCGAACATCAAGGCCTACCGCGACGAATTCGAGTCCACCTACTACGAGACCGAGCACCCGGTGGTGCGCGTGCACCCGGTCACCGGCGAACGCGCCCTGCTGCTCGGCCATTTCGTGAAGAACTTCGTCGGCTTCTCCACCGCCGAATCCCAGGCCCTGTTCCAGCTGCTGCAGAACCGCGTCACCCGCCTGGAGAACACCACCCGCTGGAACTGGCAGCTCGGCGACGTCGCGATCTGGGATAACCGCGCCACCCAGCACTACGCCATCGACGACTACGACGGCCAGCCCCGCCGCCTGACGCGCATCACCCTCGCCGGCGACGTCCCGGTCGGCGTGAACGGCGACTCCAGCACCATCATCACCGGCAATGCCGAGCACTACTCGATCATCGAAGAGGTCGCCGCCCGCGCCGCCTGACACCAACCCCCGCCGATTCGCCGAGTGGCACACCAGCGAGGGGTTTTGTCCGTTTCCCCCTCGCTGGTGTGCCACTCGGCGATCGTGTCGCGCCGAAACGCGACAACTCGGACAGCAACGCCGGGATGCCGAGGCTTCCCGCGCCTCGCGGGGGCTGGAACCGACGCCCGGGCTCCCAGCCCAGCCAGCTCCTCTCCCTTCTCCTGGCGTCTTTGTCTTTTGTCTTTGGCGGTAGGCCAGACTGTTCGCATGGAGATTCGGCCGCTCGACGGAGTGCGCGTTTTGGAGCTTGGTAACTACGTCGCCGCGCCGACGGCCGGGCGGATCCTCGGGGACTTCGGGGCCGAGGTGATCAAGGTCGAGCGGCCGAAAACCGGTGACGAGCTGCGGAATTGGCGGTTGTACGGCGGGGATACCTCGATGCTGTACCGGACGGTCAATCGGAACAAGAAGTCGATCACGCTGGATCTGCGGACCGAGGCCGGACGCGGGATCGTGCTGGATCTGATCAAAGAATGCGATGTGCTGCTCGAGAACTTCCGGCCCGGCATGCTCGAGAAGTGGGGGCTGGGGCCGGAGGTACTGAACGAGGCCAATCCGGACCTGGTGATCACGCGGATCTCCGCGTACGGGCAGACCGGTCCGCTCGCGCAGCGGCCCGGATTCGCGGCGGTGGCCGAGGCGGTCGGCGGACTGCGCGAGCTGGTGGGTGATCCGGATCGGCCGCCGGTGCGGGTGGGCGTGTCCATCGGGGATTCGATCGCCGGAATCTATGCCGCTTTCGGCACGGTCATGGCCCTGTTCCAGCGCGAGCGGGTGCAGCGGGTTCCGTTGGAGCAGCGCATCATCGACGTGGCGCTCAACGAATCCATCCTGTCGGTCATGGAATCGCTGGTGCCCGACTACCTCGCCTACGGCATCAACCGCGAGCGGGTCGGCGGGCGCATGGAGGGCATCGCGCCCAGCAACGCCTACCCGACCAGCGACGGCTACAGCATCATCATCGGCGGCAACGGCGATGCCATCTTCCAGCGGTACATGCAGGTCATCGAGCGGCCGGACCTGGCCGCCGACCCGGAACTGCAGGACAATGCCGGACGCTGGCGCAACCGTGATCGGCTCGACGCCTCGATCGCCGAGTGGACGCGCACCAAGACCCGGGACGAGGCGCTGCGGATCCTGGAGGCGGCCGCCATTCCGTGCGGTCCCATCTACACCGCGGCCGATATCGTCGCCGACGAGCAGTACCGGGCCCGCAATATGATCCAGCCGTTCCGGGTGGACGTGGGTGAGCCGGAGCCGAAGGAGGTCGGATTCCCCGGCATCGTCCCGGTCATCGGCGGGCGGTCGCTGCCCATCCGCAATGTCGGCCCGGATCTAGGCGAGCACACCCGCGAGGTGCTGTCCGGACTGCTCGGCATGTCCGACTCCGATATCGAGGCGCTGGAGGCGAACTCATGAGTCTGCGGGATGTCACGCTGCGCGACGGGCTGCAGCTGACCGGCAAGGTGCTGCCTACCGAGCGCAAGGTGGAGATCGCGCGCCGGCTGCTGGCGCTCGGCGTTCCGGAGCTGGAGATCGGGTCGATGGCGCGGCCGGATCTGGTGCCGCCCATGGCCAATACCCTCGAACTGGTCGCGCAGCTGACGCCCGAGGAGCTGGAGCGCTGCTGGGTGTGGGTGGCCACGCCGCGGCACGTGGCCCGGGCCGCCGAGGCCGGGGTGCGCAACTTCCAGTACTGCTTCTCGGTGTCGGACGCGCACAACAAGGCCAATATCGGCCGCACCACCGAGGACAGCGTGGCCGCCATGCCCGAGGCCATCCGGCTCGCACAGGAGGCGGGCGGACGCATTCAGCTGTGTCTGGCAACGGCTTTCACCTGCCCGTTCGACGGGCCCGTGGATCCCACGCGGGTACTCGCCATCGCCGCCGATCCCCGCACCGAGGGCTCGGCGGACATCGTCATCGCCGACACCCTGGGCCAGGCGTACCCGGGTCAGGTTGCGGCACTGATCGGTTTGGTGGCCGCGGCCGGGCGGTGGGGGACGCCGGAGCGGCGCATCGTGTTCCACGGGCACGACACCTGGGGCCTGGGCGTGGCGAATTCGCTGGCGGCGCTGCGGGCGGGCGCTTCGGTGGTGGACGGTTCGCTGGGCGGACTGGGCGGCTGCCCGTTCGCGCCGGGGGCGTCGGGCAATACCGCGAGCGAGGACCTGTTGTTCGCCACCCGCCCGGAATGGTTTACCCCGTCCGTATTGTCGGACCTGGTTTTGATTTCCGAAGATTTGCTGAAGGAACTCGGCGAAGCCAATCGTTCCCGCACAGCCGAGGGCGCGCGGTCGAAAGCCGAGGCATTCGAATGGGTAATCGGCGCGAACAAATAGTTCGCGAGAAATTAGCTAGCTTGCGCGTCCGCGCGTAGCTTCAACAAAACCAGACCCGCGGTGCAGGCGAGAATCAATCCGGCGACCGTGATTTCGACGCGCAGTCCGGCGATGCCGAGCACCGCGCCGGCGAGTCCGCCCAGGAAGATCAACCAGGCCACGACCCGGGCCAGGATTGCCGACATTCGCAGCGTCCCCGGAGCCGCGGGCTCTCCGGCGCGGCCCGGTGTCGCGGAACGCACCGATGCGCGCAATGGAGAGGTCGAAAAAGCACCCATCATCCACTCCTCGATAGACGCTCACCGGGTCTCGCGATTCTTCGGCGCGTCCCTCGGCAAATTTCGAGCGTCTCACGTGTAACTTTGGACACACATTACGGCTCGGCAACGGAATGTCCAGACGACACGTATGCGAAACGCGCCGAGTTTACTAATTCGATATCTGAATCACCCCTGTTTGAAATCTTTTCGAGGCTTCCGGAATCGCCCGCGTTGTCGCATTAGCGAACCGACCACCCGCCTGGCCCAACCCCGCAGCCTCCGTTAGGGTGAGCCCACTCGACACGAATCAGGAGTGCCACCAATGGACGGCAGCAACGCCGGCGCGGACGACCGCGCGGTCACCCCGCTGCGTCACCTGCCCAAGCCGGTGGTGGGTGCCGCGGCCGCGGTCGGCGTCGTCTCGGCCAGCCTCATCCTGCTCGGCGCCTGCGGACTCGGGCACCAGGACACCTACGTGGCGCCGCCGCCCATCAACGCCGATCTGCAAGCGGCCCCGGTGACTTCGGCCAAGGGCGCGAGCACGACCCCCGCCGTGGTCATCCCGCCC
>NZ_BAAFGR010000177.1:0-14831 GCF_041154655.1 Nocardia sp. JMUB6875 | reverse complement strand
AACCCCCTACTCCCCCCGTACCGCCCACGGAAAACGGTTTCCGGGCTCGCGAATTCGGACGTTCCCATTACACTGGCTCCGACGTCCGGCCCGCGCTCCCGCGTAGGCGTCGGCAGGCAAGTCTCGCACCGGAATTGGCGCAGGAGCGCACGACCACCGAGTCGTCCTCCGAGTCCACCCGCACGGCCGAGCAGGCCCGAGACCTTTTCTCCGCCATCGAAAACGGAACCAGGCAGGGCCGCAAGGCCGATCCCGGTTCATTCGGGCCTGAGTCCCAAGCATTCTCGGAACGACAGGAAGGCGACGGTGACCACCTCAAACGCTGGTGATCTCAACTGGCTTCTCGATGATCTGGTCGACCGGCTCGCAGGCGTCCGTCACGCGGTGGTGCACTCCACCGACGGACTGCTGCTGGGCCGCTCCTCCGCCATGAGCCGCGAGGACGCGGAGCACTTCGGTGCCATGTCCTCCACCCTCTACGGGCTGGCGCGCAGCGCCGGAGGCAGATTCGACGGCGGCGGCGTCCGCCAGGCGGTCATCGAGCTCGAGCGCGCGGTGCTGTTCGTGACCGCCGCCGGTAGCCACGCCTGCCTCGCGCTGCAGGCCACCGAACAGGCCAACCTCGGCATGGTCGCCTACGAGATGAACCTGACCGTGCAGCGCGTCGGCAACTACCTGTCCACCACGCCCCGGCAGAACCTGGCCGGACAAGGCAACCCCCGGCTGTCATGATGCCGGGGCCGGGGGAACAGTGGTTCGATGACGCGGCCGGTCCGCTCGTGCGCCCCTACGCACGGACCGGTGGCCGAACCATGGGCGCGGGACACGATCTGGACATGCTCACGGTGGTGGTGGTGCCCAATGCCGCCCCGCCGCTGCGTCGTGTCGAACCGGAATACACGGAAATCGTCCGGTTGTGCCGGCTTCCGCTGTCGGTGGCCGAGGTGTCGGCCGCCCTGCGGCTGCCGCTGGCGGTGACCAAAATCCTGGTGGGGGACCTGATCTCAGACAACATCCTCAACTTCCGGGCCCCGGCCTCCCCCGAGGCGGCACCCGGTGACCTCAACATTCTGCGAGCGGTACTCGATGGCATTCGAAAACTCTGATACCGCCCAGCCCATGGCCGCCTCGGTGAAAATTCTCATCGCGGGCGGCTTCGGCGTGGGCAAGACCACGATGGTGGGGGCGATCAGCGAGATCACCCCGCTGCGCACCGAGGAACTCATTACCGAGTTGTCCGCGGGCGTGGACGATCTGCGCGGCGTGGAGGGCAAGACCACCACCACGGTGGCGCTCGACTTCGGCCGCATCACCATCGACCAGAACCTGGTGCTCTACCTGTTCGGCACGCCCGGGCAGGACCGATTCTGGTTCCTCTGGGACGAACTCGCGCGCGGTGCGCTGGGCGCGGTCGTGCTGGCGGACACCCGCCGCCTCGAAGGCTCCTTCGCCGCAATCGATTTCTTCGAACGCCGCGGGGTCGCCTTCACGGTGGCGGTCAACTGCTTCGAGGGCGCGCCGCTCTACACACCCGCCGAGGTCCGCGAGGCCCTGGACCTCGACGACCGCATCCCGGTGCTGCTCTGCGATGCCCGCGACCGCGGCTCCTGCAAGAACGTGCTCATGACCCTGGTCGAGTACCTGATCGACCGCGCGGCCTCCACCGGCGCGCGGGTCTGATCCGCTTCCGCACCAACGAGAATCGCGTCCACTCGAGTTTCGAGTGGACGCGATTCATGGTTTTCCGGGGCAGGTCAGTCGAACCATTCGGGGTCGCCCGCGGCGATGAGTTTGCGCAGTGCGGACGGATCCTGGAGAGCTGTTTGCAGCAGGGTGCCGAGTCGGCGCAGAGCCTCGGCGTCCTCGCCGTAGGCGACGAACATGCCGGCCTCGGGATCGAAATTGATCCGCTCGGCCAACCCCGACTCCTGCGTCGCCACCGCCGAGCGGGCCACCCCGGCCCACCCGTAACCGCCCCCGTCGTAACCGAATTCGGCGAAGACGGGTTCGGCGCTGAGCATATTGCTGTCGGAGAGCATCAGGCAGTAATGCCCCGGCTTGTGGTCGTACTCGAAGAACACCAGCGGTGCGAAGGTCTCGCGATCGGTCACGGTTCGACCTTAGCGACGACCTCCGACAGCCGCTGGCCCGCTCAGTTCGGTTCGACCTCGGCGAAGTCGCTGATCCAGCGGTGATCACCGCGGGGGCTGTTCGGCTCGCCCGGGCGGGTGACGCCGATGGCCTGCCAGCCCGCCGCCACGGCGGCGTCGACCTCGTCGGGGTGATCGGAGAGGAACAGGATCTGTTCTGCCGGAACGCCGATGGCGCTCGCGATCTTCTCGTAGGAGGAGGCCTCGCGCTTCGGACCGGCGGTGGACAGGTCGAAGTGGCCGCTGATGAGCGGGGAGAGGTCGCTGCCGCGGGCGAAGGCGAACCAATCCTTCTGGTTGCGCACCGAACCCGAGGAGTAGATGTAGAGCTCGAGTCCGGCGTCGCGCCAGGCGCGCAGCACCGGCGGGACGTCGGGGAAGAACTCGCCGTGCAGCGAACCGTTGCGGAAGCCCTCGGCGCAGATGATGCCCTGGGCGGCCTTGAGGGGCTCGGACTTCACGTCGGTGTTCAGCCAGTTGATGAGGATCTGCGCGACCTCGGCGGCATTCGCGTCCGGGCGCTCGGCCTGGGCGCGGGTGGCCTCGAGGATGGGATCGGCCGCGCCGCCCTGGTTTTCGGCCAGCCAGCTCGGGAGCCGGTCGCGGGTGTAGCCGTAGAGCTCCTCCCGCACCGAACTGGTCGGGCTGGTGGTCCCCTCGATATCGAGTACGACCGCCTTGATCATGCCGGGGCCAGCAGTTCGTCGAGGGTCGGGAAGCCGCCGGAGATCTTGTCGCCGGTGAAATCGCCGATCCAGCCGTCCTCTTCCTCGAAGAAGCGCACGGCCACGAACTCGGGGCGGGTGCCCATGTCGAACCAGTGCAGGGTGCCCGCGGGCACCGAAACGAGATCGCCCGCGGTGCAGACGGTCGCGAGGACCTCATCGCCCAGGTGCAGGTAGAAGCAGCCCGCGCCGGCGGCGAAGAAGCGGACCTCGTCCTCGGCGTGACGGTGCTCGTCGAGGAACTTGGTGCGCGCGGCGACGGCCTTGGCGGGCCATTCCGGATCGGCGTCGTCGGGGTGGATGCGGGCCACGTCGATGAACTTGTAGCGGCCGTCGGCGTTCAATTCGTCGATGCGCGACTGGTATTCGGCCAGCAGTTCCTCGGTGGTGGTGGCGGCGCTGAAGCCCTCCAGCAGCGGCCAGCGCTCGAAGGTGATGCCGCGCTTGCCGAGTTCGGCGGCGATCACCGCGTCGTCGGAGGTGCGCAGGATGACATCACTCGCGTCCTTGTCGGACATGATCTGCAACAAAGTCATAGCGGGGGTTCCTTTCTCCGGAACTAATTCTGGCCCACCGGGATCTCACGGTGACCGGTCAAATTGCTCAGTTCGCACATCGCCTCGAGGCATTCGGCTCGATCACGTGCCTGCGCGAGGGTCGCACCCCAGGCGGTGATGCCGTGCCCGGCGATGAACAGCACGGGCGGGGCGTCCGGATGCTCGGTCAGGTACTTCTCGATGTCCGCGCCGATCTGCGGGACGTCGGCGTGATTCGGGAAGACCGGGATGTCGATGACATCCGGGCGAGCCGAACCCAGGCCCTTGATCAGCTCGTAGCCCGCGAAACGGGTTGTGGTGACGCCGGATCCGGCGGTCTTGATCGACACGGCGGTGGCGTGCGGCGGATGCACGTGGACGACCGCGTCGGCGCCGCGGGTGCGGTAGACGGCGGTGTGGATGGTGGTCTCGGCGGACGGCTTGCGGCCGGAGCCGTCGACGGGCTTGGAGTCGACGACCGCGACCGTGACCATATCGGTGGCGGTGAGCTCGCCCTTCGACAGGCCGCTCGCGGTGATCACCGCCGTATCGCCCTGGCGCACAGAGATATTGCCCGCCGTGCCCGGCATCCAGCCGCTGGCGTAGAGGCCGCGCGCGATGTCGGCGATCTCGGCACCGGCGGCGGTGGCATCCGCGGTCGGCTCGGTGGCCGACGTCCGGGCGGCGCTCGGGTCGGTGAGCACGCCGAACTCGGTGACGACCGCGGTGACCAGCTCGGCCGGAGTGACATCGAAGGCCGGGTTGAACGTCCGGGTTCCCTCGGGAGCCGTTGCGACGCCGCCGAATCCGGTCACCTCGGCGGCCGCGCGCTGCTCCACCACAATGTCTGATCCGCGCGCCGTCGAGATATCGCGCGTCGATTCCGGTGCGACCACGATGAACGGAATGCCGTGGTGCTTGGCGGCGATCGCCAGCATGTAGGTGCCGATCTTGTTGGCCACGGCCCCGTCGGCGGTGATCCGATCTGCGCCCACGACAACGGCATCGACGTTTTCGGTGGCCATCGCCCAGGCGGCGGCGGAATCGATGGTGAGCCGATGCGGGATACCGGCTTCGGCCATCTCCCACGCGGTCAGCCGCGCGCCCTGCAGCAGCGGACGGGTCTCGTCCACGATCACCTCGGCGAGCGCGCCGCGCTGATGCAGCACGCGGAGCGCGCCGATGGCGGTCCCCCACGCGGTGGTCGCGAGGCGCCCGGTATTGCAGTGCGTGAGCAGCCGCAGCGGACGCTCACCACACAGCTTTTGAATCAGATCCGCGGCCGCGGTGGCGGCGGCCAGATTCACGCGTCCGTCCTCGGCCAGCATCTCCAGCGCCTCGTCGAGCATGGCCTGCACGCCCTCGGGCAGCTTGGCGAGCGTGCGCTGCACGCCCCAGGCGAGATTCACCGCGGTCGGCCGGGCATCGGCGATGCGCGCGGCCTCGGCCTCGACCCGCGCGGTATCGACCACGCCGTCGGTCGTGGCGGCCAGCGCCGCGATCACCACACCGAACGCGCCGCACACGCCGATCGCGGGCGCGCCCCGCACGGCCAAGGTCTTGATGGCATCGATGACCTCGTCGACCGTCGTGATCCGAAGCTCCCGCACCTCGTGCGGCAGCGCCCGCTGGTCGATGGTGACGAGCACACCGTCGGCCCACGCGATCGAACTCTGATCCATCTAGTTATGTCCTCTTGACTGTGTGATTGCGGCAGCGCCCACGGCCGCGGGCACACTCCACCGTATCGAACCCGGATCGACGCCTGACCGGCAGGTTTCGGATCAATGCAATCCGAATGCGCGGTTTCCGCCCGGAATGCCCGCGGGGACGGTAATGCGGCGCTCGGCGTTGTCAGCTCGCGTCCGGCGCACATACCGGATTACCCTCTCGGTATGGCTCGACAGCGTCGCACCCGGAAGATCACCGTGACGATGCCGGAGGACATAGCGGCCACCCTCGACGACTGGCGCAACTCCGGCCGCATTGCCTCGATCTCGAGTTTCGTCGCCGAATCCGTGAAGGCCCGCGTCGACCGTGCCGAATCCTTGGCGCGGCTCGAGAACGCGCTCGGCGGCCGTCCGCCGCTGGATCTGATCAACCGCGCTCGCGCCGTCCAAGGCTTGCCCCCCTTATCGGATGAGGAGGAGGCCTCCGGCGACCGCGGCGCGGCATGACCCCCGCAGCCGCCCCGACGCTCGGGGGCGTCGTCTTCGACACCGCGGCGTTGACCGCCTGGGCCCATCGCGTCGCCTATGTGCAATCGGTCGTATGGGCCACCGCCGATGCCGGACACACGATCATCGTCCCCGCCACCGCCCTGGCCGCGGCCCGCGCCCTGATTCCGCCGGGCCGCCTGGACATCCTCTCGGTCCTGCTGGACCTGCCGAATACGGTGATCCAGCCGTTGGACCGGCCCGCGAGCGACCACCTCGGCGATACGCTGGCCGACCGGCCCGACGCGGATGCTCTGATTCCCGCCGGGCACGCGACTCTGGAAGCGGTGAGCCGGGATTGGCCCTGCCTCACCGACCGGCCGGACACCCTGCGCAAGCTGGACCCGCGCGTCCAGACCGACAAGTTACCCTGATCGGTTCCGGCGCAACGGCTTTCGTTCAGGCGCGGCCGAGCGCGAGGGTCACATTGTGGCCGCCGAAGCCGAAGGAGTTGCTCAGCGCGTAGCGGAGTTCCTGATAGCGCGGCTTGTCGGCGACGATATCGAGGTCCACATCCGGGTCGGCGGTCTCGAAATTCAAAGTGGGCGGGACGATCTGCTCGCTGAGTGTCCGCAACGTGAGCATGGCCTCCAGTGCGCCGACCGCGCCGATGGAATGGCCGAGCGCCGACTTGGGCGCGTACACCGAGGCTTTCGGGGTGACCGCCATGATCGCTTTCGCCTCGGAGGCGTCGCCGACCGGGGTGCCCGTCGCATGGGCGTTGACGTGGTCGATATCGTCGCCGGTCAATCCCGCTGTCGCCAGCGCCTTGCGCATCGCGCGGGCCGCGCCGTCGCCGTCGGGAGCGGTGCCGGTGATGTGGTAGCCGTCCGAGGTGATGCCCGCCCCGAGGACCCGGCCGAGAATGGTCGCACCCCGTGCTCGTGCGTGCTCCTCGGATTCGAGGACCAGCAGCGCGCCCGCCTCGCCGAAGACGAAGCCGTCGCGGTCCTTGTCGAAAGGCCGTGAGGCGCGCTCGGGTTCGTCATTGCGGGTGCTCATGGCGCGCATCATGGCGAAACTCGCGATCGGCACCGCGTCGATGTGTCCCTCGACGCCACCCGCGACCACCACGTCCGCCTCATCGGTCGTGATGAGCCGCCAGCCGTGTGCGATCGCCTCCGCGCCCGAAGCGCATGCCGAAACCGGTGCGTACACACCGCCTTTCGCGCCGATCTCCAAACCGACCGTGGCGGCCGAGCCATTGGGCATGACCATGGGCACCGTCATCGGCGGAACCTTCCGGTAGCCGCCGGTTTTCATCAGATCCACGGCATTGACCAGCGCCTCGCCGCCGCCGAGTCCGGTGCCGACCGCCACCGCGAGCCGTTCCGCCTCGACCGCGGGCGTCCCGGCCTCTTCCCACGCGCGGCGGGCCAGCGCCAGCGCCAACTGCTGCACGAACGACATCCGCCGCTGTTCGATCCGGGTCAACTGCTCCCCCGGCTGCGCCACCAGCCGCCCGCCGATCCGCACGGGCAGATCGTTCTCGGTGACGAAATCGTCGGTGAGCGTGCCGATTCCGCTGTCCCCCGCGAGCAGCCGCGACCACGTCGACTCGAGATCCGCTCCCAGGCAGGTGGTGGCCGACATCGCGGTCACCACGACACCCCGCCGAGTTTCTGTACCAGTTGTTACACCCATGCCGACATGGATACCTGTAGCACCCGCTACAGTCAACTCGTGCCCCGCCCACTCGACCACGCCCGCCGCGCCCAACTCCTCGAGGGCGTCATCGCCTATATCGCCACATATGGCCTGGCCGAACTCTCCCTCCGCCCGCTGGCGGACTACCTGGGCACGAGCTCCCGAATGCTGATCCACTACTTCGGCACGAAAGAGGCAATGCTGGTCGCCGCCTTGGAAACCCAGCGCCCCGACATCCCCGCCCTCTTCTCCGGCATCGACTCCGCCGATGTCCTCCGAGACCGCCTCTCCACCTCCTTCACCCTCAACACCGCAGGCGAAGCGGCCAACAGCCTCCCGGTCCTCCTCCAGGTCCTCGGCGCCGCCACCGTCCCCGACAGCCCCTTCAAGACCTACGCCACCGAAGCCATCGAAGTCCTCATCACCGCAATGACAACCTCCCTAACCCGAAGCGACCCCACCCGCCCCGACCCCGAAGCCTCCGCGACCCTCCTGATCTCCGGCATGCGCGGCCTCATTCAAGACTGGTGGATCACCGGCGACACCTCACGCATCCAACGCGCCGTGAATCTCCTGGTATCCCAAGCCATCCCCGCTCAGAACTGACCGGCAACAAACCCACTGAACAACACCAGAAACCCGCCGATCTCCCCCACGATCAACGCCCACATGGTCACGTGCGTCCCGAGTTTCTCTGTCTGCCCGTGATATTGGTTGGTCGTATCCCGCTTCCACCCGTGATAGATGTACGCCGCAATCGCCGCGACAAAGAACACCAAAATCACGATATCCGCCGCAAGATTCACCCCGGTCGCCCACGCACTCAACTCGGTGAAAACCGCGAGCAGCAGCGTAGCGAACGAGTAAAGCAACGTAGCCCGATGCGCGATATCCACATACACATGCGCGGTCGCATCCGGAGAAGCGCTGATCTGCAGGTACTTCCACACCCCCAGCGCAAGGGCAAGCACGAACAACAGCCCCGCCGCCACCAACGTCACCCGGGTATCGATCCCCAACACAATCCCCGCCATAACCGCCTCCATGCAGCTCGCCCGTTCAGCCCGCTGACTATAACGTGTTTCACTTCTGCTTGGGGTGGAGAGATGACGCGAGGGTGAGGAGGTCCGGGAGGTGGGGGCCGTCAGTGGCTGCTCGGCGGACGGCCTCGGAGAGGGGGAAGGCCGCGACTTCGAGGATGGTCTCGGCGTCATCGGGATTGGTGGGTGCCGTTGTCAGGATGACGTCGGCGGTACACCAGAGCCAGGCCTTGTTCGGGTGGGGTTGCCAGGGTCGGTAAGGCGTGGGGTGGTCGGTAGTGGCGTAGTGCGCCCCGAATTGATGGATGGGCCCAGCCAATTCGGCCCCGGCCTCCTCGGCAAGCTCTCGGATGACGCAAGATTCGATGGATTCCCCTGCCTCACGGGTTCCACCCGGCAGGATCCAGACATCACGGTCGTCGCGACATAGCACGATGCGCTCACCAACGAAGCAGACAACATGAATGTTCGTAACCAACTCATCCGGCGGAAGCTCGGTAGAAAACTGAACATCAAGCCCACCCCACTCCCACCGAGCCGGCGCATAGAGCCCTGGAAACCGATCCGCAAACGTCATCCCCCGACGCTACCGCCCCCTCAGATCGGTGAGAATGCACTGGTGGACACAAACGTCGAGAAGACTTGTCCACCAGTGCATTCTCATGGGCTAGACGGGGGCTTTTGTGGGGGGATTGCGCCGGATTGTCAGGGTGGTGAAGGCGGACAGGGTTAGGAGGGTGAGGGCGAAGGTTGTTGTGCCTGCGGGGAGGCCGATGGAGTCGCTCAGGTAGCCGACGCTGACCGGGAGTAGGCCCGCGGGGATGTAGCCGCCGATGTTGAAGGCCGCGTTGGCTTCTGCGAGGCGGGTGGTGGGGATCGCTTGGCTCAGTAGGGAGAGGCCGCCGAGTTGTCCTAGGCCCTGGCCCGCCCCGGCGAGTAGGGCCGATGCGATCAGGGCGATCGATGACTGCAGTTGGACCGCGATTATGAGGGTCAGCATGCCCGAGGCGGTCGCGGCAGCGGAGGTGAGCATGATCGTGGGCCGCGGCAGGGAGCGGGCGGCGAATTGGACGGCGGTGGCGGTGGAGAACATGGCGAAGGCCATGGCGCCCGCGATGATTCGGCTGGTGGTGCCGAGGAGGCCCGAGAGCAGGGCGGGGCCGAGGGACAGGACGAACGAGGTCGCGGTGATGCCGGGGGCGAAGACGGCTATGCCCAGCAGGAGTTGACGGACATTCGCGGCGGGAACGCCGGGGATTCGGATCCACGATCCGGTGCCGCGATGGGTCGGGCGGGTCAGTGGCATGCGCAATACGGTGACGAAAGCCGTTGCCAGCAGTGCGATCTCCACGAGGAACACGGTCACCGTGGGCGCGGGCACGATCTCGGACAAGACTCCGGACAGCAGCGGGCCGACCCCGGCGCCGAGCACCATCGCGGTGGAGGCGAAGAGTGCGCCGAGCTGCTTGCGCTCGGGACCCGCGACATCGGTGACGGCGGCCATGCCCGCCGAAACGGCTGCGCCGACCGCGATTCCGGTCAGTAGACGGGCGACCATCAGGGCGATCACATTCGGTGCGGTCGCGAAGATCAGACAGGCGATCGCGGCGAGGACCAGTGCGGGCAGCAGCACCGCCTTGCGGCCCAGTCGGTCCGAGGCGACGCCCGATACCAGCAGGGATCCGAGCAGGCCGACGATGTAGAACGCGAAGACCACGGTCATCGTGCCCTTGGAGAATCCGAAATCCCGCTGCCACAGCACATAGAGCGGTGTCGCCGCGTTCGAGAGCACGAAGACCGCAGTCACCGGCCAGGCGGCGAGCCAGATCCACCAGCTGGGCGCGAGCGCACGCGGCGATTCGGGACTGTTCGATTCCACCACTGACGTCGGACGGGATTGTGTCGCAACCACTTCCAGCACCTCCACTCATAGTTCGAAATAACTCGAACTAGTACGAATGAAGTCGAACATAGCATGCTGTACGATCAAACTCGTACAAGCGCCGACCGTGGAGGAGTTCGCCGATGCCGACCAAAGCGCACCCCGCGCAAACCTTCTCCCTCCCGCCCGAACCGGCCGCCGTACCCGAACCCCTGCCCGAGCCCGCGACCGAGGACTTGCGCCTCGAGGTCGTCATGGGCGCCCTCAGTGACCCGCTGCGGCTGTTCATCGTCCAGAAACTGCTGCTCGAATCCGAGGACTACGACCACCCCTGCGGCTGGTTCGGCATCGACCGCCCGAAATCCTCACTGACGCACCACTTCAAGGCCCTGCGCGAGGCGGGTGTCACGCGGCAGCGCCAGTACGGCCTGGAGCGTCGCAGCCAGGTCCGCATCGACGATCTCGAAGCGCGCTTCCCGGGCCTGCTCGCCCTCGTCGCCGCTTGGCAGCCCGCGAACTGACACCCACTAGGCTGCGCGAATGCGGACGGAGCGGGAGCAGCGGCTGATCGACACGGTGGCGTGGGTGCGAATCGAGGACGGAAAGATCCTGTGCGCCAGGCCGCGCGGCAAGGATGTCTTCTACATCCCGGGCGGCAAACGCGAAGGCGCCGAAACCGATCTGCAGACCCTCGTCCGCGAGATCCGCGAGGAGTTGACGGTCGAGATCGCGCCGGAAACGGTCGCCCACGTCGGCACCTACGAGGCCCTGATCCCCGGCGCGGTCGTCCGCATGGCCTGCTACACCGCCGAATACTCGGGCGCCCTCGCGGTCAGCAGCGAGATCGAGGAGATCGCCTGGTTCACCTTCGCCGACCGGCCGCACGTGCCGCCGGTGGACCAGCTGCTGTTCGACGATCTGGTGGCCGAGGGCCTGCTCGCGCGCTGATCAAAGCCGGAAAACTGGAACATGTACCGGACCTGTACTTGCCGGTAATCATACACAGTCTGGTCACAATGTAGAACATGTTCTAGTGTTGTGGGCACAACGTTTCCAGTGCCGGAAAGTTCAGAGGAGCCCACCACCAATGCGTACCGAGATCTGTGATCGCCTCGGCATCGACGTGCCCATCTTCGCCTTCACCCACTGCCGCGACGTGGCCGCCGCGGTCAGCAATGCGGGTGGTCTGGGTGTGCTCGGAGCGGTCGGGTTCACCGCCGAGCAGCTCGAGGTGGAGCTGCAGTGGCTCGACGAGCATGTGCAGGGCGTCTACGGCGTGGACCTGGTCATCCCGTCCAAGTACGAGGGCAAGGGCGTCGAGGGCCTGAGCCCCGCGGAGCTGGAAGCCCAACTGGCCAAGCTGGTTCCGCAGGGTCACCGCGACTTCGCGGAGAAGATCCTCAACGACCACGGCGTGCCGCACCTGCCGCCGGAGGAGAAGTACAACCAGCTGCTGGGCTGGACCGCCACCACGGTCGCCCCGCAGATCGAGGTGATCCTCCAGCACCCCAAGGCCAAGCTGGTCGCCAATGCGCTGGGCACCCCGCCCGATGACGTGATCAAGCAGATCCAGGACTCCGGCCGCCTGATCGGCGCGCTGTGCGGTTCGGTCAAGCATGCGCTCAACCACAAGAACGCCGGGCTGGACTTCGTGGTCATGCAGGGCACCGAGGGCGGCGGCCACTGCGGTGAGATCGCCTCGATGGTGCTGTGGCCGCAGGTCATCGACGCCATCGGCGACATGCCCGCGCTCGCCGCGGGCGGCATCGGCAACGGCCGCCAGGTCGCCGCCGCCCTTGCCATGGGCGCGGCCGGCGCGTGGACGGGTTCGCTGTGGCTGACGGTCGAGGAGGCCAATGTGCCGCCCGCGCAGATGCAGACCTACATCGACGCCACCAGCTCCGACACCGTGCGCTCGCGTTCGTGGACCGGTAAGCCGTGCCGCATGCTCAAGAACGACTGGACCGAGGCGTGGGAAGCGCCGGAGAACCCGAAGCCGCTGGGCATGCCGCTGCAGATGATGGTCGCCCTCGACGGCGTCAAGCGCGGCCACCGCTACCCGGACCAGGCCAAGGACGTGAACTTCAATCCGGTCGGCCAGGTCGTGGGCATGATGAACAAGATGGAGCGCTCCGCCGATGTGGTGCAGCGGCTCATCAGCGAGTATCTGGAGTCCTGCGAGCGGCTGAACAAGCTCAACAACGCCTGATCCACCGGCGGTCAGGTCGCCTGCTTCGCGGGTGATCACACCGTCTGGATCTCAGCGCAATTCGGCGCGTCGGGTAGGGGCTGCCCGGCGCGCCGACGCGTATCCGGAATCGCCCGGCTACCTGTTCGGACGACCGACCAGCGTTAGTGTGTCGGTATGGGCAAGGTCGAGCGGGTGCTGCGGGCCGCATACTACGCGCTGCTCTCGATCTCGGTTGCCTTCGCGCCCATCGGGGTTCGGGCGCGCGTCGTGCGCCGGGTGTTCCGGGCGCCGTTCGAGCTGCGCGATCCCGGTCCGTGGCGGACCGCCCTGCATTCGGTGCTGGCCTTCGCCATGGCCTTGCTGGCCTGGTTCGCCGCCTTCCTGATGATCATGGCCGCGCTGCGCGGCATCTTCTATCCGCTCATCGCCGCGCACGATTACGAGCATTCCTGGGGCGGACCGACATTGGTGTGCGCGTGGGCGGTGCACTTCATCGGGGGCGCGCTGCCGTTCCCGCTGTGGATTCTGCTCATCGCCGGTTTCGGAAAGCTCGAACAGGCGCTCGCTCAACGGTTGCTGGCCCGCACCGGCCCCTGGTGGTCGCTGCCGCTGGCCGTTCTGCTCTTCGCCGGCGGCGCGGTGTTCTTCATAGCCTGGGTGCATCAGATCTAGCGCGACACGGTCAACGCGCCGACAACGGCGCGGAAATCCCTGTACCGCCATTGTTTTCGATCTTGGCGCAACGGACCATGGAATTGCGGCGAGTATGCCGCGAGTCCGGTTCCGGACGCGAGGGCTCGGCGCGCGGTGTGACACCGGTCTCCGAAACACACGTGCGACTTGCCGTTTCGGGTCGCTGATTGCCAAGGTTTGCGGGATATGTTGCACAAGAAGCCTTCCCCAGCCCTGCGCCGCTTGCTGCAAGCGGTGGTGTCGCTTCTGGTCGTGGTCGCGATCGCCGTCCTGGTCGCCGTCCTCGAAAAGCACGGCGGCAACGACAAACCCGACTCCAGCGGTCCACCGATTCCCGATCGCGGCGGCCAGCCGGTCGGATCGGCCAAGGAGATCACCAGTCTCCTAGGCAAACTCAAGGTGGCCGACGAGCTAGCGATGACCGGCTACTCGCGTGAGCGCTTCCCGCACTGGGACACCGAGAAGCCCGAGCACGGATTCGGTGACGCCTTCGCGCAATACAGCAAGTGCACCACCCGAGAGGTCGTGCTGCTGCGCGACGCGACCGGCCCGGTGAAGCTGGATCCGAGCACCTGCAAATTCACCCTCGGCAAGGACGGCGGCTGGCGCGACCAGTACGGCGTCCCGGACAAGAAGACCAACGGCCTCAAGCCCTACAAGTGGACCACCGATTCCTCGGGCCTCGACATCGACCACATCGTGGCGCTGGCCGAGGCATGGCGCTCGGGCGCCGCGAAATTCGACGACGACACCCGCCGCCATATCGCCAATGACGCGCTGAACCTGGTGATTTCCGATCCCACCGCCAACCGTTCCAAGGGCGATCAGGATCCGTCCAGCTATATCCCGCCCGGAACTTTCCGGTGCGCCTATATCGGGCACTACATCCAGGTGAAAGTAAAGTACGGATTGAACGTCGATGCCAAGGAACAGACCGCACTGCAGTCCGCGGTGCAGGACTGCGTCAGCAAGGGAGAGTTCACATAGTCGCCATCGTCGAAATCCAAAACCACGCAGCCGTCATGACCCGGGAAGAGGGAACGGTTTCCGGGGATCTCGATGTGACGCTGGACTATTCGGGCCACGGCCTGGTGCGCTACCGCGGCACCGCCACCTGGTACACCATCGGCAATCTGGAGGACGAGGAACCGCGCAGCTGGTCGAGCGTGGAGGACCTGGCCACCGCCATCGAGAACGAGAGCGGTGGCCGCGACGCCTTCGGCAACGTGGCGCCGTTCGAGGCGTGAACGCTAGTCGCGCACGGCCTTCAAGGCTTCGGCCCGCGTCTTGACAGCGTTCGTCATGCCCTCGAACCCGGTGGTCAACGCCTTACCGAGCAGACCGGAGACCACCGGGGCCAGCGGCCCGTTGAGCTGAAAATGCGACAGATACCGAGTGCGGCCGTCCGCCAGCGGAGTCAAGACGTGCGACCGCTCGCTACTGAGCAGCCCCAGCGGCGCAGGCTTCATCCGATAGCTGAATTCCTCACCCGGCGTAACGGAATGAATGAACTCCCGCTGCTGCTTAGGCTTCGGCCCCACCAGCCGCACCTTCATATCGATCGGCGCCCCCGGCTCGAGTCTGGTCTCACACTCCAGGCAGAAGGGATTCCACTCCCCGTACTTCTCCACGTCGGTAAGCACCTGCCAAACCAGTTCGGCGGGCGCGTCGATCTCCACGGTTCTGTCGATGACAAAGGCCATGCGAGAACAATACTGAAACAAGTTCCACCCCGCCCCCCGCCCCTAACC
>NZ_BAAFGR010000176.1:0-14900 GCF_041154655.1 Nocardia sp. JMUB6875 | reverse complement strand
GGCTGTTGGGGCTGGATGGCGCCCTGCATGGCTCCGGCCATCTGGCCGCCGAGGACGACGCCCATGCCGGCCTGCATGGCGGCTCCCATTCCGCCGCCGGGGTTCTGGGCGGCGGCGAGCATGGCGTCGGCGGCCTGCATCTGCTGGTAGCGGTTGAGGTCGACATTGTTCATGAACCCGCCGGCCTCGACACCGCGGGCGACGCCGCGGGTCATGGCCTGCTGGATCTCCTCGGGCAGCGAGATGCTCATGGTGACGCCCTCGACCCCGACGCCGAAGCCGGCCAGCCGCTGGTTGACGAATTCGCCCAGCTTGCCGGACAGTTCGACCTGGCGGCCCTGAAGGTCGATGGCGCCCAAGCCCGATGCCAGCACCATGTCCGAGAACGCCAGCGCCACATTGCCGCGCAGCTGTTCACTGAGCACATCGGCGTCGACCTCGGCATTGGTGCCGATCATCTGGCGCAGGAACACCTCGATATCGGTGACCCGCACATTGGCGGTGCCGTTGGCGCGGATCTGCACCATCCGGAAGTCAGGGTCGCGCACGGTGACCGGTTGCGGTGTGCCCCATCGCATATCGGTGACCGCGCGGGTATTGACGTAGTACACCTCGGACCGGAACGGCGAGTTGAACCCGTGCCGCCACCCCTGCAGGGTGGACATGATCGGCATGTTCTCGGTGGTCAGCGTGTAATGCCCGGGCCCGAACTTGTCGGCGAGCTGCCCGCGGTAGACGAAGACGGCCTGCTGCCCCTCCCGGACGATCAGCTCGGCGCCGTTCTTGATCTCGTTCTCGTAGCGCGGAAACCGCCACGCCAGCGTGGTGCGGGTGTCGTCCAACCATTCGATGATGTCGACGAATTCGCCGCGGATCATGTCGAACAGGCCCATTAAGTTCTCGTCCTCCCTCAGGGCGTACGCCCGGCCCGGCCGAGTATGGCACGGACCGTGGGCGCGCGCGGTCACCGTCACGTTGCTATCGAGCCAACCACGGACAGTGTTAATGATTCATGAACGAGCAAGGCCCGCACGAGGATTCTCGCGCGGGCCATAGCGGTCTGCTACCGGTATCAGCGATCGGCCACCGATACCGCAGCGGTTTGGGTGGGCTGCTTTTCCCGCCGGGTGCTGAACAGGAACAGCGCCACCAGCAGGACGCTGAACCACACGTAGGTGTTGCCGAGGATGTGCTGCCAAGGCGTCCAGTGGGTTTCGCGGTGCTCGCCGTCCGGCAGATAGTTCTGCGGGCCGATCACGAAGACCGCGACGGTGATCGCGGTGACCAGATACCAGTTCCCGGCCTGCGGCCAGGGCAGGCGGGTGGCGTAGCCGAGCATCGCCAGCAGGGCCGGGGCGATCCAGATCCAGTGGTGCGACCAGGAGATCGGGGACACCAGCAGGGTGAAGACCGCGTTGATCGCGAGCGCCAGCGGCGGGAAGTCGGCCGCGCGGCGCATGGCGGGCACCACCAGCGCCAGCAGTGCGGCGCTCAGCACCAGCCACAGGATCGTGAGCAGCGGCTTGTGAATGTCGAACCGGGCGAGCACGGCCTGAATCGACTGGTTGGTGTGGAAGGCCGAACCGCTGAGCCCCGAGACGTTGCCCAGCCCGCCGAACCAGTACTTCATCGACGCGTGCGGCAGCACCGCGAAGGTGAGCGCGGTCGCCGCGGCACCGGTGATCGCGGCCGTCGCGGCGGCCTTGTAATCACGCCGGATCAGGAAGTAGAGCACGAACGCCGCGGGCGTCAGCTTCACCGCGGCGGCGATGCCGAGCAGCATGCCGCGCCGCCACTTCGGCTTCTCCGCCAGGCAGTCGGCCACCACCAGCACCATCAGCAGCAGATTGACCTGCCCGAAGTCCAGCGTCGAATGCGCGGGTTCGAGCAGCAGCCCCAGCGGCGTCGCACAGGCGGTCACCCACAGCGCGAGCAGCTTGCGGCTCTCCCCCGGCCACACCCGGCGCGCTACCAGATAGAACGAGATCGCGAGCGCGGCCACCGAGGTCACGAAGAACCCCACCCGAGCCGCCTCCCACGGCAGCCACGCGAACGGCGACAGCACCAGCGCGGAGAACGGCGGATAGATGAACGGCAGCCCGATCCCGATGGTGGTCTGCGGCAACTGGCCGTACATGTCCCCGCCGTGCCACAGCGT
Organism: Nocardia sp. JMUB6875; assembly: GCF_041154655.1. NCBI lineage: Bacteria > Bacillati > Actinomycetota > Actinomycetes > Mycobacteriales > Nocardiaceae > Nocardia > Nocardia sp. JMUB6875. Next base: position 12,742 of record NZ_BAAFGR010000176.1, on the reverse strand, counting down.
CTGCACCCCCAGCCGATACACCTGTAGGTCGATGAACCCCCCGGTGATCTGCTTGAACGGCCACACAGGCCGCGTCAAACACAACACGGTGAAGCCCACACAGAACGCGGGAACCAGCCACATCACCCGCCCGAATCGGCGGTCCAGCGACTTCGGCACAGCAACAGCGGTAGAACCAGTCATCCGCCACCACTTTATCGGCGACCGCCCCCAGACACTAACCCGCACCGACCAGATCGCCTCAATGCCCATCCCCGCCTGGTCACAGCCACAAGAACGCAACCCCTCAACGATGCGTCCACCCGCGAACCGAGCACCTCAACCTCCCCCACACGCGCACACCCCCGCCCCGCTGAGTGCCGAGAATGCACTGGTGGATCCGAACGTCGAGAAGAGCTATACACCAGTGCATTCTCGGGCGGCTCGGGGGCAGTCAGCGCTGGGCACAGGGTGAGGGTGGGCCTTTCGCTCGCGGAGTCCTGGTTAGCCGCATACATCGTCGCGAGCTCGTTCGCGGCGCGGGCATCGACGGTGGCCTCGACACGGAGCGCTGTCGGCAGGACCCGAATCGGGTTCGATTCGGGACGAGTCAGGCCCGCGCGAGGGGGTCGCGCGGGCCTGGTGTCGAGGGTCGCTACTTGCGGCCGGTGAATTCGTCCATGGAGTGGTAGACGCCGACGGTGTTGAGGTAGAAGTCGCGGATCTTCAGGGGGAGGAGGCCGGAGATGGCGCGGTTGAGGCGGGAGGTCCAGGGGAGGACTACGAGGGCGGAGCCCTTTTTCATTTCGGTCCAGGAGGTGTCGACTACTTCTTCCTGGTCGAGGATGGGGGTGAACCAGAAGCCCTTGGCGCCGTCGAACATTCCGGTGTTGATGTAGGTGGGGCACACCGTGGTGAATTTGACGTGTTCGTTGCCGGACTGTTCGAGCTCGAGGCGCACGGAGTCGGACCAGCCGAGGGCGGCCCATTTCGAGGCGGCGTAGACGCTCATGCGCGGGTTGGCGACCAGGCCCGCGGAGGAGGCGATATTGAGCACGCGGCCCTCGACGCCGGTGTTGGCCACCATGGCGGGCAGGAATTCGAGGGTGATGTACATCGGGGCAAGGGAATTGATCGCCATCGTCTTGTCGATGTCGGCCTTGTTCGACGTCTCCCAGAAGTACCCGTTGCCGCGCACGATGCCCGCGTTGTTGACGAGCACGTCGATATCGCCGACCTCGCCGCGCACGGCCGCGCCCGCTTCGGCGATGGCGTCACGGTCGGAGACGTCCACCACGTAGTGGTGAATCTTGCTGCTGCCCTGGGCCGCCAGCTCGGCCGCGGTTTCCTTCAGCGCGGTCTCGTTGATGTCCCACAGCACCACGTCGCTGGCCTGCTCGGCCACCGCGCGCTGGGCGAAGGACTTGCCCAGCCCCATAGCCGCACCGGTGACCAGGACCTTCTTGCCCGCTACGGTCTTCATTACCCCTCTGTTCCCCTGCCGGTGATGCGGATTCACTTCTGCCGCAGTGTCTTCATGACGCCCAGGTAGAGCGTCATGGTCTTGGCCCACAGCTGTTCGGACATGCCCGGCAGCGGCGCGATGGGCCGGCCCCGCTGCACGGCGATGGTCTGCGTATCGATGTATTTCAGCAGGCCCTCGGGTCCGTGCCGACGGCCGGTGCCGGAAATGCCGAGCCCACCCGACGGCGCGGCGACCGAACCCCAGGCGGCGATGAAGCCCTCGTTCACGTTCACCGATCCGGCGCGGACCCGGGCGGCCACCTCGCGGGCGCGGGTGATGTCCTTGCTCCAGACGCTGGCGTTGAGTCCGTAGGCGGTGTCGTTGGCCTGGGCGACGGCCTCGTCGTCGTTGTGCACGCGGTACAGCGAGACGACCGGTCCGAAGGTTTCTTCGCGGTAGACGGTCATGCCCTCGCGCACGCCCTCGAGGATAGTGGGCTCGTAGAAGTAGGGGCCCAGGTCCGGGCGCGCCTTGCCGCCGGCGAGCACCTTCGCGCCCTTGGCGACCGCGTCGTCGACATGCTTGCTGACGGTGTCGATCTGGCGCGGGAAGGTCAGCGACCCGATCTCGTAGGAGTAGTCGAGGGTCTTGCCGAGCCCGAGTTCCTTGGTGTGCGCGACGAATTCACTGGTGAACTGGTCATACATCTTGTCGTGCACGTAGATTCGCTCGATCGATTCGCACAGCTGCCCGGCCGAGGCGAAGCAGGCCCGCACCGCGATCTTGGCGGCGGCCGAGACGTCGGCATCCTCGAGCACCAATAGCGGGTTCTTGCCGCCGAGTTCGAGCGAGTAGCCGATGAGCCGCTCCCCGGCCTGCTGGGCGATGGTCCGGCCGGTCGCGCTGGATCCGGTGTAGTCGACATAGTCGGCGCGGGCGATGACCTCGGTGCCGACCACCGCGCCGCGCCCGAGCACGGCCTGCCACAGCCCCTTGGGCAGGCCCGCGCGCTCGGCGATATCGATGGCCCACAGCAGCGTCAGCGCGGTCTGGTTGTCCGGCCGCCCGATGACGGCGTTGCCGGCGAGCAGCGCGGGCAGCGCGTCGGAGGCGCCCAGCGCGAGTGGGTAGTTCCACGGCGAGATGACCGCGACCACGCCCTTGGGCCGGTTGCGCACCTCCACCTGGGTGAGCACCGGCATGACCCCGCGCGGCTTGCGGTGCGCCAGAATCGATTTGCCCTCGGCGGCGTAGAAGCGGGTGTTCACCGCGACATCGGAAACCTCGTCGAAGGCGTGCACGCGCGACTTGCCGGTCTCGAGCTGCACGATGTCGAGGATGATGTCCTGCTCGGCGAGCACCAGGTCGTGAATGCGGCGCAGCAGCGCGGCCCGCTCCCCGACCGGCACCCGCGCCCACTTCTCCTGCGCGGCGCGCGCGGTCGCGAAGGCGGCGTCGATATCGGCGATCGAGGACTGCGGCAGATCGACGATCTTGGCCCCGGTGGCGGGCGCGAAGACCTCCACCGAGGGCGCTCCGCCCGCGACGGCATGGCCGAGCAGCCGCTGGACCAGGTCGAAATCAAGCGCGTCGGCCGCGGCCAGCTGCGGGGCTGTCGTCATTGGTCGCCCTCTCGAGGAGTCGTATCCGCTATTAAGTGAACATCGGTGTTACATGAACACTGGTGTTAGATTAATCGATGTGACGCCCACCATGTCAACCCCGAAGGCGGCGGCCCGCCGCGGCCGCCCGCCGCAGACCGAGAAGCAGGCCGACCAGGTGCGCGCCCGCATCGTGCTGGCGACCGCGGAGGTCTTCGCCGAGCAGGGTTCGCGCGGGTTGAACGTGGCGCGCATCATCGAGAAGGCCGGGCTCGCGCGGCCCACCTTCTACCGGTATTTCGCCAATGCCCTCGAACCGCTGCACGCGGTGCTGGCCATTTCCAACGAGGATCTGGTGGGCGGCATCCGCGACGCCCTGGACCGCACCGAACAGCCGGTCGAGCTGGGCATCAACATGATCGAGGCGTATCTGCACTGGGCGGGCGGGCACGGTCCGATGCTGGCCCCGCTCTTCGCCGAGCTGCACGATCCGGGTTCGCCGGTCTCCGCGTATCGCGAGGAGGCGATCGCCGATATCCGAACCCTGGTGCGCGCCAAGGTGATCGCGCTGGGCCGACCGGCTCCGGCCGATCTGGATCTCGACACTTCGCTGCAGATTTGCGAATTTGTCGTCTACCGCATCTCCGCGGCGGCCCCGCACGGCGAACCGGATCAGGCCACCATCGATGCCGCCCGCCTGACCATGGTGCGCGGCGTGCTGGCCATGCTCGGCATCCGCGACGACATCGAGTACGCGCTCACGATTCCGGGCTTGTTCGAGTCCGGCACCGAAACCCGCTGACCGGCTCAGCGCGGCGGGCGTAGCACCTTCATCGCGGCCCGTCTGATCGGATCGGGCACGCGATCCTTCATCGTCAATGCGGCGGTGGCGGCCCTGGTGCGCAGTTCGGTGCCGCGGCCGAACATCTTGTTCAGGGCGCCACCGGAGGGCTCGAGTTCGACGTGCAGCGGCGGTTTGCCCTCGGCGGCGCCCAACGCGGTGGAGATCACGATGCGCTGGATTTCGCTGGTGCCTTCGAAGATGGTGTACAGCTTGGCATCCCGGTACCACTTCTCCACCGGATGATCGGTGATGTAGCCCCAGCCGCCGAGGGTTTGGATGGCGCGTTCGGTGGCGTCGACCGCGACCTCGCTGGCGGCCAGCTTCGCCATCGAGCCCTCGCCGCGCAGGAAGGGCACGTGATTGGCGGCCATCCAGGCGGCGCGCCAGGTGAGCAGCCGGGCGGCATCCAGGCGCGTGGCCAGGTCGGCGATCGGGAACGCGATGCCCTGGTGATCGATGATCGGCGCGCCGAAGGCCTCGCGGTGGTTGGCGTAGTCGGTCATGTATTCCAGTGCGGCCCTGGCGATTCCGAGCGCCTGCGCGGCGACCATCGGGCGAGTCTGGGCGAAGGTTCCCAGGGTCGCCGAGCCGCCGTGGCGCTCGCCCTTCGAGCGCGTCCTGGCCAGCCGCTCTTCGAGCCGGTCCTCGCCGCCGAGCAGCTGATCCCCCGGCACACGCACCCGATTCAGCCGCAACTCCGCGGTGTGCGAGGCCCGGCATCCCAGTTTGTCCAGCTTTCGCACCAACTCCAGACCCGGTGTGCCGCCGGGGACGACGAACAGCGCCTGACCGCGATGCCCGAGTTCCTCGTCCACCACCGCGTTGACGACGTGAACATCGGCGATGCCGCCGTTGCCGATCCACATCTTGTGGCCGTCGATCACCCAGTCGTCGCCGTCGCGGACGGCCCGGGTGCGCAGGTTGCGCACATCGCTGCCGCCCTCGGGTTCGGAGATCGCCAGCGCCGCCAGTTTCAAATCCCCCGGGGTGCCGAAACATTCCGGTGCCCAGCGCAGCATCTGCTCGGGGGTGGCGGCCTGGCCGATCGCCGAGAGGGCCAGCGCCGGCATCACGATCGCCAATCCGATGCCGGCGCACCCCCAGAACAGCTCCTCCATGAACATCGGCAGCGACAGGCCGGTGCGGTCGCCGATGAGGTCCCGATAGAACAGCGGGCTGTAGAAGCCGCGTTCGGCGGCTTCCTCGAGCACCGGCCACGGAAACTCCTGCGTGCGGTCATAATGCGCGGCCACCGGGCGTACGCAGTCCTCCGCGAACTCGTGCACCCGCTTCACCAGGTCGTGTTGTGCGGCGGTGGGGGTCAGATCGAAGGTCACATCCGGTCGATACCCCGTCGGTGGCGCTCGACACGTCCGGCGGCGAACCGGCTAGCTCGCGCCCAGCAATCGGATCAGCCAGGTCGCGGAGATCACCGTGGTGACACCGCCCACGCGGGTGGAGATCTGGGCGAAGGGCATGAGGTTCATGCGGTCGGCGGCGGAGAGGATGGCCACGTCGCCGGTGCCGCCCAGGCCGCTGTGGCAGACGGTGACCAGGGCAGCGTCGATGGGATACATGGCGATGGCCCGGCCGACCAGGTATCCGGTGAGTGCCATGGCGAGAACGACCGCGGCGCAGGCGATCACGTAACCGAGCGACAGGACCGACACCACGTTGTTCAGCGGCAGGTAGACCATGCCGAGACCGACCATGGTCGGGAAGATGAACCAGCGGGCGATGATCGTGTAGACGGCGCGCGCGTCCGCTTCCGCCGCGGGCGGGAAGACGCCGCCGAGTTTGCAGACCACGGCCGTCACGATGACCAGGACCGGGGCGGGCAGGTGGATCAGCTTCTCCAGCAGTGAAGCGAACACGAACAGGCCGGTGATCATGAGTACGCCGAGCGCGTAGTTCGGTTCGCGGATCGGCTCCGATTCCGGTGCCGCGGTGAGCAGCTCGGCTTCCGGACCGCAGACCAGTCGCCCGCCACCGTCGAGCTCCGGGCGTTTGTCGCCGAGACGGCGCAGGACGCCCGCGGCGATGATCGCGACGATATTGCCGATGATGGCCGCCGGAATCAGTTCCGCCACATAGCTTCCGGGCTCGCCGCCCAGCGCCGAGGCATACGCCGAGGACAGCGGAATGACTCCCTCACCGATGCCGCCGCCGATGATGGGGATCACGATGTAGAACAGCGCCCGGTGCAGGCTGTAGCCGAAGGCCATGGCCACCGCGAGCCCCGCCGCCACCGCGGCGACCGTCCCCGCCAGCAATGGCGGGAAGATGCGGATCAGCCCGCCCACCATGAGTTTTCGGCTCATACCGAGGATGCTGCCGACCACCAGGGTGGCGATCACGAAGTAAAGGAAGTTGGCCTGCTTCATCAGCGCCGTGACCGCGCGCACGGTATTGCCGTCGAAGACCTTGGCGTACACCAGGATCGACGGCGTCAGCAGGCAGACCAGCGCGCCGCCGCCGATGCGGGAGACGACCGGCAGGCGGTTGCCCAGCGGGCCGAGCAGCATGCCCAGGCCGACGATCACCGCCAGTCCGCCGATCATGTTCTCCGGGATGGCGTGTCGCGCTCCGGCGAGGAGCACCAGCGCGGTGAGGATCACCGGCAGCAGTAACGGCACCCCGCCGACCTCCGGGATCGCGAAGCGATTCGGGCGGCGGATCTTATCGGTGGAACTCATGCTCGCTCACCGGATTTCCAATGCCGCTCGCACGGCCTTGCCCAGTGATTCGGTGGTTCCGGTGCCGCCCAGGTCGGGAGTGAGCGCCGCGCCGCCCTGTGCCAGGACGGTTTCGATGGCGGTCAGGATGGCGGTGGCCGCGTCGGGCTCGCCGAGATGGTCGAGCATCATGGCCGCGCTCCAGATCTGGCCGATCGGATTGGCGATGCCACGCCCGGCGATATCGGGGGCCGAGCCGTGCACGGGTTCGAACAGGCTGGGAAAACGGCGTTCCGGGTTGATGTTCCCGCTCGGCGCGACGCCGATGGTCCCGGCGCAGGCGGGACCGAGATCGCTGAGGATATCGCCGAACAGGTTGCTGGCCACGACCACGTCGAATCGATCCGGGTGCAGCACGAAATGCGCGGCCAGAATGTCGATGTGATATTGGTCGACCTCTACCTCGGGGTAATGGCGTTTCATTTCCGTCAGCCGCTCGTCCCAATAGGGCATGGTGATGGAAATGCCATTGCTCTTCGTCGCCGAGGTCAGGTGCCGGTGTGGCCGACGCGCGGCCAATTCGAATGCGTAGTGCAGGATGCGGTCCACGCCGGTGCGGGTCATGATCGTCTCCTGGACAACGGTCTCCCGGTCGGTGCCTTCGAAGATCCGCCCGCCGACGTTGGAGTATTCGCCCTCGGTGTTCTCGCGCACCACGTAGAAGTCGATATCGCCGGGTCCGCGTCCGGCCAGCGGGCTCGCCACGCCCGGCAGCAGGCGCACGGGCCGTAGGTTCGCGTATTGGTCGAAGTGCCTGCGGAATTGCAGCAGGCTGCCCCACAGGGAGATGTGGTCGGGGACGACCTCGGGCCAGCCGACGGCGCCGAAGAACAGCGCGTCGAAGGATTTCAGCCGGTCGAACCAGTTGTCCGGCAGCATTTTCCCGTGCGCGGTGTAGTAGTCGGCGCTCGCGAAATCGAAATATTCGAGGTCGAGGGTGAAATCGTGGGTCGCGGCCACGCCCTCCAGCACCCGGATTCCCTCGGGCACCACTTCTTTTCCGATGCCGTCGCCCGGAATTACCGCGATTCGGTGCGCGTTCGCCATGATTGCCGATCTCCTCGCTGCGATCCGACTTCTTTGCTGTCGGCTGGATCACAACGGTAGGCTCCGGTCACTCGGCGCCGATAGTACGGAATGCGCAAGAGACTCTTTCCGAAATGGAAAGGACGACAGGAGGGTTCGGTGCGCGGCGGTCCCAGTGACGACATTCTGTTCTTCGATGTCGTGGCCCGCTCGGCCAGTCTCACCGAGGCCGGTCGCGCGTTCGGTCTTTCGGTGTCCGCGGTGAGCAAGCGGCTCGCGCAGCTGGAGTCCCGGCTGGGTGTTCCGCTCGTGCAGCGCACCACGCGCCGGCTCACCCTCACCCCGGAAGGTGAGCGGTATGCCGCCGGGGCCGCTCGCCTGGCCGCGCAGCTCGAGGAGCTCGAGGACTCCATCGCCGGTCAGCACGCCGATCTGCGCGGCAGCCTGCATGTGCGTTCCACCATCGGGCTCGGCCGCGCCCATATCGCCGATCTGGTGGCCGAATTCGTGGCTCAGCATCCGGCGGTGCAGATCGATCTGGAGCTGTCGTCGGTGCCGTTGAATATCGCGGGCACCGGATTCGACCTCGATATCCATGTCGGACCACTCCCCGATTCACGGCTCACTGCGCGGCGGCTGTGCCGCAATCGCCGGATCGTCTGCGCGGCACCGGAATACCTGCGTCGGCATCCCGCGCCGCGGCAACTGTCCGACCTGGAGCGGCACAACTGCCTCGTGCTGCGTGAGAACGACAGCGATTACGCGCTCTGGCGATTCGACGAGCCGGAGACCGCGCTGCGGGTCACCGGCAATCTGGTGAGCAATGACGGGGATGTCATCACCCGCTGGTGTCTGGAGGGGCGCGGCCTGATCATGCGTTCGCTGTGGCAGGTCGGTCCCATGCTGCGGGCGGGCACGCTGGTCCAGGTGCTACCCGAGTTTTCGACGCCGAGCGCGGACATCTACGCCACCTACACCGACACTCCGGCCCTCCCGCGGCGCACCCGAGCCCTGCTCGACCATCTCGTGCGGGGCCTGAACGCTCGCATCCCCGGAGGTCAGTCGCCAGTCGCTACCTGAGTCGCCTCCTCGACGCCGTTTGCGCAGCCGCCACCGGGGTAGCCGACCACCAGAAGGTGATCTTGGCGCAGGCGAATCCGTGCTCGGCGACCAACGGTGGTGGTGACGATGATCCGGGTATTTCTCGTCGATGACCACGAGGTGGTCCGGGTCGGGGTGCGCCAGCTGGTGGATTCCCAGCCCGATATGCGCACCGTCGGCGAGGCCGCCAGCCGCGAACAGGCGTTGCGCCTGCTGCCGCGCCAGAACCCGGACGTGGCGGTGCTGGATGTGCGCCTGCCCGACGGTGACGGCATCTCGCTGTGCCGGGATCTGCTGCGCCAGCGCCCCGGCCTGCACTGCCTGATGCTGACCTCCTTCGCCGACGAACAGTCCGTGCTCGCGGCGGTCCGGGCCGGAGCACAGGGCTTCGTGGTGAAGGATGTCAGCGGCCCGCAGCTGCTCGACTCCATCCGCGATGTCGCCCACGGCCGGCCGCAGCTGGATCGCCACGCCACCGCGGCACTGATCCGCGACGTCCGTACCGGCGACGAACGCCACGCCGCCCTGCGTGATCTGACCGACCGCGAGGTCGAGGTGCTGCGGCTGCTGGGCGAAGGCCACACCAACCGCCAGATCGCGCAGCAAATGTTCTTGTCCGAGCGCACGGTCAAGAACTACGTCTCGCAAACGCTGGGCAAACTGGGTCTGCGCCGGCGCACCGAGGCCGCGGCCCTGGCTGCGCGGCTCGGCCTGTCCGGCGATCCCCGCGGCCCGCAGGCAGCGCCGCCCGCACCCTGAGCGCACTCATGCTGCCCGTAGGTCATGGTGATTCGTGACCTTCGGCTCGATGCCGCGACCCGCACCCGCCGCGACTCTGGAACGGTAGCCCAGTCGTACGGAGGAACATCGAAAACGGTCATGAGCCAACCCCGGCCCGAAACAATCCAGGCGGCACTGCGATTCGCCCTGCGCGCGCCGTCTGTCCATAACTCACAACCCTGGCGCTGGCATTTCGCCGCCGGTGCACTGCACCTGTATGCCGACCGCGCCCGCCACCTGCCCGCCACCGATCCCGAGCAGCGGGCGCTGCTGCTCAGTTGCGGGGCGGCCCTGCATCACGCGCTCGTCGCCCTGGCGGCGCTGGGGTGGGGCAGCGAGGTCACCTACACACCCGACCCGCGCGATCGCGACCACCTGGCCACCGTGCGCCTGGCGCGGCGCGCCCCGACCAGCGTCGACATCTGCCTCGCCGCCGCGATCCTGGTGCGCCGCAGCGATCGCCGCCGCTTCGCCAACGGGCAAGTGCCGCAACGTTATCTGGCCGCGGCCGTCGACTACGCCGGGCGCTTCGGCGCACAGGTGCGTCCGGTGGAGGACGCGGCACGCGGCCGATTGGGCGAGCTCATGCGCGTGGCCACCGAGCAGCACGCCGAGGACGCGCTCTACCAGGTGGAGCTGGCCTCCTGGAGCGGCCGCCGCGCGGGCCTCGACGGGGTGCCCGCCCGCAACGCCACCCCGGTGCGGGCCGAAGACGGGCTGCCGATCCGGGAATTCGCCGATCCGGTGCTCGTGGACGCCGCCGGCGACGCCGATGCCGCGCAATGGCTGCTGGTGTGCACCGACCGCGACGACCACACCGCGCGGCTGCGCGCCGGGGAGACACTGAGCGCCCTGCTGCTGGCCGCTACCGATCTGCGGCTGGGCACCTGCGTCCAGACCGAGCCGCTGGGTGTGCCCGCTCTGCGCGAGGAGATCCGATTCGCGTTGTGTGACAGCAGCTATCCGCAGGCGATGGTGCGAGCGGGATGGATGCGCATCAGCGCCGCACCGCTGGCGGAGACCCCGCGCCGCGACCTCGCCGAGGTCTTCACCGGCGACGCACCCGCCCTCGACGACGGTGTCGCCTCAGCTCGCCCGTAGCTCGGCAGCCGGATCGCTGGCGCGTTCGAAGCGCATGGCGGGGTCGGTGATCTTGCCGTAGCGGAGTTTCGGGAGGTCGCGCAGGTAGTTCATGTGGAGTTTCCAGGGGGCGCGGTCGCCCTGTTTGGGGAGGATGTCGAGGGAGCGCAGGACGTAACCGGGCTCGAAGTTCAGGAACGGGGCGGTGCCGACGGAGGGGTCGCGGACCGGGATGGCGCGCGCGTAGCCGTGACGGTCCATGTGCTTCAGGAGGCGAACCACGTACTCGCACACCAGGTCCGCCTTCAGGGTCCAGGAGGCGTTGGTGTAGCCGATGATGAAGGCGAAGTTGGGGACGTCGGAGAGCATCATCGCCTTGTAGGCCATGGTGTCGGGGAGGTTCACCTTGCGGCCGTCCACCACCAGTTCGACGCCGCCGAAGGGAATCAGGTTCAAACCCGTTGCGGTGATGATGATGTCGGCGTCGAGGTCGCGGCCCGACTCCAGGCGCAGGCCGGTCTCGGTGAAGCTGTCGATGCGGTCGGTCACCAGGTCCAGCTGGTCCTTGCGGATGGCGCGGAACAGATCGCCGTTGGGCGACAGGCACAGTCGCTGATCCCACGGCTTGTAGCTGGGGGTGAAGTGCGTGTCGATGTCGTAGCCCTTGGGCAGCCAGCGCTGCTGCCAGCCGCGGATCCAGGCCTTCATTCGCTTTGGATAGCGTTGCGAGAGTTGGTACATCAGGGTGCTGAGCGCGACGTTCTTGGCGCGGGCCAGCGCGTAGGCGGTGCGGGCGGGCAGGAATTTGCGTGCGCGGTTGGCGAATTCGTCGCGGGCGGGCATGGAGATGATGTAGGACGGTGAGCGCTGCAGCATAGTGACGTGCGCGCCCTGTTCGACCAGCGCCGGGCCGAGGGTGACGGCGGTGGCGCCCGAACCGATGATCACGACCCGCTTGTCCGCGACATCGACGTGTCCCGGCCAGTGCTGCGGGTGGATGATCGGGCCCGAGAAGCGTTCCGTGCCTGCGAAATCCGGTGTGTAGCCCTCGTCGTAGCGGTAGTAGCCCGAGCAGCTGAACAGGAAGCTCGCGGTGATCACCACGGTCTCGCCGTCATGATCGGCGGTCACCGTCCAGCGGTTGTCCTGCGACGACCATTCAGCCCGCATCACCTTGTGTCGATACCGGATGTGCCGGTCGATCCCGTTCTCGGTGGCGGTGTCGCGCACGTACGCCAGGATCGAGTCGCCGTCGGCGATGGCCTTGTCCCCCAGCCACGGGCGGAACCGGTACCCGAGCGTGAACATGTCCGAATCGGAGCGAATCCCCGGGTAGCGGAACAGATCCCAGGTGCCGCCGCTCGCCTCCCGCATCTCCAGGATGGTGTAGCTCCGCCCCGGAAAGGCGCGCTGCAGATGGTAGGCGGCGTCGATACCGGACAACCCGGCCCCGACAATCAGCACATCGACGTGCTCGGGCGTAGTGGCCATAGCTTCAGGGTATCGAAAAGAATTCGCCCACCACGGCCGCCACCGCCTCGGGATCGCCCTTGTCGATGCCGAAATGATCCAAACCCGGCAGGATCGCGCGCCGATGATGCGGAATCACCGAGGCGAGATAATCCTGGTCCCCGTTCGTCCAGGCGCGCCGATCCTTGTCCCCATCCAGCAACAGCACCTCCGCGCTGATCTCCGCGTAATGCCGATACGTGCTGTCGAACCGCACATACTGCCGATGCTCGACCAGATTCTGCGCCAACTGCCCGAACACCGTCTCCCGCTCCGGAGCCGTCATGATCACCGGCATCATTCGCCGAAACATCCACCGCGGAATCCTGCGCACATGATCCGGACTCATACTCCGAGCGAACTCGACGAAAGCGTCGAAGGGTTTCCCCTGAGCCAAGTACTTCTCGTACAGCTCCATCCACTCGGTCGGCATCGACCCGTCCACCGACAGCCCCGGCTCATACACCGCCATCTTCCGAATCCCCGAATTCCCCCGAGCCGCCTCCAACGCGACAAACCCGCCATAGCTGTGCCCCACCACCAGCCCCGCCCCCGTCGTCTCCATCACCGCACGCAGATCCGCACAATCCACTTCCACCCCGTGCCCAGCCCGCTGCACCCC